>NZ_JAWDJH010000028.1:0-13128 GCF_032465635.1 Enterococcus sp. 2STP | reverse complement strand
GTTGTTCCAAAAAGTAAAGTTTTAAGTGATGTCATGAAAAATCTCCTTTATTCGTTAAAAAGTTTTATTTGTTGTGTTCAACGAGGAATACTTTAACACGTGAAAATATTTCATAGGTAAAAGAAGCGTGACAATTTATGACAAATCCACGTTTTTTGTAATAAACACAGTAATTTATGAAATGAAAAGGATTACGTTTAAGAAAAACTAGTTTTTTTTCATTTATTTTTACTATACATCTATATTTAAGAAAGTGTTAAGGTACATTTTTCTCTATGAAAAGTTTTTGCAGATACATAAAAAAGGAAGATTAAATGAGAATTTAATAGCGTTTCTATTAAAATTACAATTGTAATTTAAAAGTGCTTGACATTGCATGTGAAATCACTTACTTTTAGTGAGTAAAAATATTAAATGAAGGAGCTACATAATGAAAAAGAAAATTATTGCTGGTGGGATTGTGGTTGCATTTCTATGTCTAATTGGCTACACAGGCACGCGTTACGCAAATGAAATTATTTTGTGGGGTGGAGAGACAGATATCGATACAATCAATGAGAATCTGACACAGCTTGACCATACGTTGACAGATAAAGAGCAAAAGATTACAGATCTTACCGCACAACTAGCACAAAAAGAACAGACATTGCAAGATTCAAAGGCAGATGTCCAAGAATACCAAGCAAAAGTAAATGAATTAGAAAACCAAAAAAATCAATCGGCAGCAGAAAAACAAAACTTAGAAAGTCAATTAGTCAGCAAGGATGCACAACTACAAAGCAAACAAAATGAAATCAATGCGAAACTAGACGAAATCAACCAAAAAAATGATGAAATCAATCGTTTGAATGCAGATTGGACGGCAAGACTACAAGAAGCACAAGCAAAACTTTCAGAATTACAAAATACTGTAAATGGTTTGAACCAACAAATCGCAACACTGACACAAGAAAAAGCAAATTTAGAAACTCAGTTAGCAGATACGCAAAAAAAATTAGACGAAGCAACTGCTGAAAACACAAGTTTGAAACAATATATTCAAAAGTTAGAAAAAGCAAAAGGCGAAGTGGAAGATACAGCTGATAAATCTCAACAAATCGTTGAAGAACATTTGAGTAAATAATCTTTTATGATAAGTAACCCTTGATCAGCAATGCGGCGACAGCAATTATGCTGTTGCCGCTTTTTTGTTAATAAGTAGTCCTTCATCGTCGCAAGAAGAGTTATATGTTCGTTAAGAAAAATAGCTGGACAAAAAAATCACAAGATAAAAAGTGTTTCTTCTTTACAAAAGGGAATGTATGTTCGTATAATAGTAATGAGGTGAAGGCAATGGAGATAAAATATGGAACAGTAGATAAGATTCGTACGTTGCAGGTCAGCGCCAGACCACTGATTCGTTTTAGCTTAAATGAGGTCAATTGTTTGATTGCTTCCCATAGTTTGAACTTCCTAGCTGAAGTAGACGAAGGGATGAAACTAGTTGTTACAGGATATTACAATAATAGAAAACAATTCGTGGTGAGATCTTATCATGTGTTAGGAAAACCAAAAATTGTGGTAGAATATGAGAAAAGTCTATACCCAAGAAAAAAGGTCCAATAAGATGAAAGAATGAACGAGAAAAAGAAAAGCGGCTGAGACAAAAATGTCCTAGCCGCTTGTTTTGAAAGAAAAATGCAGACGATGGGATTTGAACCCACACGAGCGTACGCTCACAAGACCCTCAATCTTGCATGTCTGCCGTTCCATCACGTCTGCATAAATAATAACACAATAATGATAGCGAGGTTTTACATAGTTGTCAAGCTCAAAAAGCGGGAGGTCTTATGAAGATGGAGAAATATGACGGAGAATTTTCAGGACTGGGGATGATCCTAGGCATATTGATTGGCCTTGCATTTGGTCGTTTTCTATTTGGGTTGATGCTGGGAATCATTTGTGGGATTGCAATGGATTGGGCAGCAAATCTATGGAATGACTATCATGACCAGTAAGTTCTCAGCACTTCTCTGCGTTTTCCCGATACTTATGTTTTTCCTAAATAAGTGGCAAATTTTTCTAGGATGGAGTATGATATTGAAATAGTAAATAACAAAAATTTGGAAAGTTCTAACTTTTTGAAATGAGGGATTGGCTAAGTGATGAGAGAATTTGAAAAATCCAACAAATTAGAAGGTGTTAGTTACGACGTTCGCGGTCCTGTTCTAGAAGAAGCAGAGCGGATGCAAGAAGAGGGCATCAGTATTTTAAAATTGAATACAGGAAATCCCGCACCTTTTGGATTCGAGGCACCAAACGAAGTCATTCGTGATTTGATCATGAATGCCCGTGATTCAGAAGGCTACTCAGACTCCAAGGGAATTTTTTCTGCTAGAAAAGCAATTGAGCAATATTGTCAACTGAAACATTTTCCGAATGTGACGATCAATGATATCTATACCGGAAACGGAGTCAGCGAACTGATCACGATGTGTATGCAAGGGTTGCTAGACAATGGAGATGAAGTACTGGTTCCAATGCCGGACTATCCGTTGTGGACTGCCTCGATTGCTTTAGCTGGAGGTACACCTGTTCATTATATTTGCGATGAAGAGGCAGAATGGTATCCTGATATTGATGATATCAAATCAAAAATAACGAGTCGGACAAAAGCGATCGTCATCATCAATCCTAATAATCCTACTGGGGCACTTTATCCAAAAGAATTATTAGAAGAAATCGTTGAAGTAGCCCGACAAAATAACCTGATTATTTATTCTGATGAAATTTATGACCGCTTAGTGATGGATGGCCTAGAACATATTCCGATTGCTACATTAGCGCCTGATTTGTTCGTTGTTACGCTGAACGGTCTATCCAAGTCTCATCGTGTGGCAGGCTTTCGAGTCGGCTGGATGGTCCTAAGCGGAGATAAATCACACGTCAAAGGCTATATAGAAGGGCTGAATATGTTGTCTTCCATGCGTTTGTGTTCTAACGTCTTGTCTCAGCAAATCATCCAAACGGCGCTGGGCGGTTATCAAAGTGTTGATGAGCTGCTCCTGCCAGGCGGAAGGATCTATGAGCAAAGAGAATATATCTATAATGCAATCAATGATATTCCTGGTCTTTCAGCTGTAAAACCAAAAGCTGCTTTTTATATATTCCCTAAAATCGATACAAAACGATTCAATATTTTGGATGATGAAAAATTCGTCTTGGACTTTTTACATGAACATCATATTCTGCTCGTACACGGTGGCGGATTCAATTGGAACCAGCCAGATCATTTTCGGATCGTCTATCTTCCTAAAATGGATGATTTGAAACAAACAGCTAAAAAAATGAGAGAATTTTTAGCGACATATCGACAAAAGTGACTTAAAAAAAGCAAATTTTCCAGCAAGAGAGCCACAGACAAATATACTGAGGCTCTCTTTCTAATGGAGATCTCTTAAATAACTAAAGTCATATTATTTAGTTGCAAGTCTTTTCTTGAAGTTTGCGACTTCCTAAAGTAAAATACGGATAGAATGCGAATACGCATATTTTGGGGAGGATACTTATGGAAACGTTAATCGAGTCCTTTGGCACGATCATTAAAGAGATTCGAAAAGAACAAAAAATGACGCAAAAGATGCTTTCGCAAGATATTTGTTCACAAAGTGTACTAAGCCGGATCGAAAATAATGAGGAACTGCCGAATGTATTGGTGATGATGCAGATTTGTCAACGGCTAGGAGTAACGATTGATCATGTGATGAATCTCTCTCGAAAAACTACTCGGACAAACGATAAATTATTTGAACTGTTGGATAGTTGTTTCCAAAAACGTGATTATCGCAAGTTAGAACAAGTACTAAAATCTTCTGATATTTCTGAGAATCTGTATCAAGCAGCTGATTTTCAACGATATTATTATTATCTAGGTGTTTGTGAATTCACGTTGCGTCAAAATATTTCTCAGTCTCTTTATTATTTAAAAGAAGCATTAAGCTACTCTAGCCAAAAAGAAAGAATCCATGTCTCTGACACAGAAATACAACTGATTAGTTGTATCGGAAAAATATATGGTGTGGCAGGAAAAACTGCTGAAGCCCGCTACTATTTGAGTCGAAGCATCCAACTGCTGCATCAATCAGCTGATGAACGATCAAAAAGTGAATTTTCGCAAATTTTTTATAATTATGGAAATTTCTTATTCCATCAAAATGAAATTGACGAAGCACTAGAGCAGGTGAACCAAGGAATCTATTGGGCTCAAGAGAAAAATAGTTACTATTATCTCAATGATTTATTTGTGCTTAAGAGCTTGATATACAAGCGTAAAGAAGAACCAGAAAGAGCAGCATTTTATGAAGGATTGGCACAAGCTGTGAAACAAATTTCAAAAAATCTATAAATGGTGTAGACCATTCTTGACTTCTTCTCTAAATAAGAGTACTTTAGAGGTAGAAAAACAAAGGGAGAGAATAGAATGAGAACTTTTATCTATGCTGACAAATTCTTTTTAGCGTCAGGCGTCAAAAATGCAGGCTATCTTGAAATTACCGATGGGCTTTTTGGTGAATACACCAAAGAACTACCTGAGGGAGAAGTCAACATCATTGACCAAAGCGGCAAATGGATTGCTCCTGGTTTGGTAGATACACATATTCACGGCTATATGAATCATGATGTAATGGACAACGATGCAGAAGGTATCAAAGTGATGTCTGAAGGTCTATTATCTTGTGGAGTGACTTCATTTTTACCAACAACATTGACGTCAAGCAAAGAACGTTTAAAAGATGTAGCTGAGACAATCGGCAAAATGTATCAGGAAGCACCAGGAGCTAAAATCAAAGGAATCTATTTTGAAGGTCCTTTCTTCACAGAAGAACACAAAGGGGCACAAAACCCAAGTTATTTCGGTGATCCTGATTTGGATACTTTCCATGAATGGCAAGAAGCTTCAGGCGGTTTGATCAAAAAAATTGCTTTAGCACCGGAACGTCAAGGTGTAGAAGAGTTTGTCAAACAAGTGACTGAAGAAGGAGTAGTTGTTTCTCTAGGGCACAGTAACGCTACGCTAGAAGAAGCGCAAAAAGCTGTTGAAGCAGGCGCCAGCGTGTTTGTCCATGCTTTCAATGGGATGCGCGGATTGAATCATCGCGAACCAGGTATGGTAGGTGCGTTATTATCTTTAGAACATGTCTTTTCTGAATTGATCTGTGACGGACATCATGTACATCCAAATGCGGCAGGAATCCTAATGGAAAAAGCAGGACATGAGCATGTCGCTTTAATTACAGACTGTATGATGGCCGGTGGGATGCCTGATGGAAATTACAATTTAGGTGAATTTCCGGTAGTAGTAAAAGAAGGAACGGCACGTTTGGAATCTGGCAACTTAGCTGGAAGCATCTTGAAATTGAAAGAAGCAATTAAGAATGTCGTGGATTGGGGACTAGCAACACCAGAACAAGCAGTCATGATGGCTAGTCTGATTCCAGCAATCAGTTGTAAAATCGATGACACATGTGGAAAAATCGCTCAAGGACGCGACGCAGACTTTATCGTATTGAACCCTGATATGACATTGGAAGCAACTTATCTAGATGGTGTGGAACGTTTCCACGCATAATATAATCTAAGATAGAGGCTGGGACAGAAGCGTTTAACTCCAAGAAATAAGAAGAAATTCACGAAAATTGCTTTTCAAATTTTTGTGAATTTCAGCTTATTTCCGAAGGAGTTGCTTCTGCTTCCGCCGTTTATACGTGTTTAGAGCGTGAGACAAAAGTGTTCTTTACTTTTGTCCCACGCTCCTTTTTGTATTCTAACGAATATCACTTTACATAAGTTTCAAAAGTTTCTTTAATTCCTTATTGTTCAATAGTTAACAATATAAAGATAAAATAAAAAATGTTAATACGTATTAGCTAAATAGAAGCATTTTTTATTGTGAATAAATGAACAAAAATAGGAGGGAAAAGATGAATTTATTTGATATTTTCCGATCGACTTTGACAGATATGTCGATTGTTAGTGCAATCACTTCAACAGTTTTTATCATATTATTAGGGTTTATTTGTAGAAAAAAGGAAATTTTTTCTGAATCTGTTGGAAAAATCCTATCGAAAGTTGTTTTAACAGTGGCTCTGCCAGCACTTGCATTTCGAGCTTTCATGCAAGATATCAATACAGAACTATTGATGCAAGGAATCAATGTCTTGATTTGGGGGTTAGTGATTTATATTATTCTTATTCTAGTTTCAAGACCTTTTTTCTTAAGTTATAAAGGGGATAAGCAATCAACGTTGCGTGTCCTGACAATCTTTGGTTCTACGACCTTTTTCGGGACACCGATCGTCAGTGCGATTTATGGACCGGTCGGCGTGATGTATTCCTCGATTTTCAACATTGGTTATCGGATCTTTTTGTATTCTTATGGATACATAAAAATGAGTGGCTTGAAGATGGAAGCCAAAAATATCAAAGCGATGTTCGTTAATCCAATCATCATCGCTACTTTTGCCGGCCTTTTTATTTGGCTTTTCCAAGGATATCTTCCACAAGTGTCAGTTACAGGTGCAGAAGGAGAGATAAGCCAAGTAGCGTTTTTGCGAATTGACCAGACAGCACCTTGGCTATTTCAGCCAATGGATTATTTAGCTGGTTTAAGTTCGCCATTGGCATGGCTAGCAATCGGCGCAACATTAGGTGAAGTAAGTTTCAAAAAAGCTGCTTCTGAAAAAACATCATGGTATTACAGTTTAGTCAAAGTGGTATTTGTACCTGCGTTGAATATCGTGATTTTAGCAGTTTTGACGGCAACAAATATTCTACCGGTCAATTTTGAAGCACTGGCAACGATTGTTATCATGATGGCTACACCAGCCGCAACTGTGGCAGCAGCCTATGCTATCAGTTTTGATAGGGAGGCACTTTTAGCCTCTAATGCATCCTTACTGTCAACTATTTTTGCTGTAGTACTGACACCTGTATGGATCGTTGTATTGCAAATGATTCACGGCATAGGTTTGTTTTGATAGGAAATGGAGGAGAAAGTATGAGAATCGCATGTTATGGTGTTCGTCCGAATGAGATCGATTTTTTTGAGCAATTGAATATTTACCATTATGAACTGAGTCTTTATGAAGAACTACTGACGCATGACAATATTGAATCAGCTAAGGCCCATGATGCTGTCCTGCTGAGAGGAAATTGTATAGCAGATGAAATCAATCTTGCAAAAATGCAGAAATATGGGATTCGCTATGTTTTTACCCGAACTGTGGGAGTCAATCATATCGATCTACAAGCGGCAGCTGATTTTGGTATGACAGTAGCCCGTGTCCCATCATATTCGCCAAATGCTATAGCAGAATTATCTTTGACTTTTGCCATGATGCTTTTGAGAAATACAGCGTATACGACGATCCGAACATCTTTCAAAGATTTTCGAGTGGATGAACAAATGTTTAGCCGTGAAATCAGAAATTGCACAGTAGGTATCATAGGAACAGGCAGAATAGGATTGACGGAAGCGGTTTTGTTTAAGGGGCTAGGAGCCAAAGTGATCGGCTATGATATCCATCAGACAGAAGCTGCTAAAAAAGTATTGACGTTTCACTCACTCGAAGAATTGTTAGCAAAAAGCGATATCGTCAGTATCCATGTACCTCACATCCCAGGTGAAAACGATCAAATGATCAATGAAGGATTTTTGGCTCAAATGAAAAGAGGCAGTATCTTGATCAATACAGCTCGTGGAGAGCTTCAAGATAATGAAGCTATTTTAAGAGCTTTGAAAAGCAATCATTTAGCTGGTTTTGCAACCGATGTTTTTGCAAATGAAACAGATGTCTTTTTCCGATCTTTCAAGCCATGGGAGACGATTCCAGATCCTGCTATCCAGCAACTAGTAAATTGTACCCTAGAGTTCTTATAACCCCTCATGTAGGTTCAAATACAGATGAGGCATTGTCAAATATGATTTCGACAAGCTTCGAGAACTTCCGCGAAATAATAGAAACTGGAAAAACAAAAAATGAGGTATCTCTTCCTAAAGCGCGTCAATTAAAATAAGGAAACATGGGCACGCACCACTAATATGTTTAAAAATAGAGGTTGTGACAGAAGTGGTCAGCTTCAAGAAATAAGAAGGAATTTACGAAAATTGCTTCTCAAATTTTTGTGAAATTTCGGCTTATTTTTCGAAGAAGCTACTTCTGGAACACCATTTATTCGGAAAAAAAGGCTGTGACAAGACTTTTGTCTACAGTCTGACATGCAATTGCATGCCTTTTTTGTCAAAAAGAATATTGGAAAAGATTCATAGGGGTTGAGTGGTGTGCTATTATTTTAACAAAAAACATAAGTCACAAAAAAACAAAAACGGAGATTTATATTAATATAAAAATTATCGAGAAGGACGTCTAAGAAGGGTTTTAAATGATCGATACAAACATGCATTAGAATTAATGGAGACAAACAGCATGAGAGAAGTAGAAAAGAAAACCAATATTTCACTGTCTACACTAAAAAGAATCAAAAAACAGGAAAAAGAAGAAAAATTGTCTGCTCAGTAAAGGTCTTATCGCAACTTTTCGTTTATATGTCCTTTGTACGCTATATATCAGCTACGTGGTGCTAGAGGTATATGAAACAACTAAACAGAAAATAGCAGTAGGTTTTAGAAATGTGTATTTAGAATCTAATTTATTTTTCTTACTGCTATTTTCTGTACGGATATTCCAGTGTCCACAAATACGTCATATTGAATTTGATCAGGAGAAAAAATGGAGTTACTTAGAATGATTATTTTAAGCATTCTTAGTAGTAAAAGTTTTAAGTTATATATATAAAAGTTATATATCCCGAATTCCTTAATTTTAGATAATAATTTAAACGAGTTAAATTAGATAACGTGAATAATTTAAAAATA
This sequence comes from Enterococcus sp. 2STP, assembly GCF_032465635.1. NCBI lineage: Bacteria > Bacillati > Bacillota > Bacilli > Lactobacillales > Enterococcaceae > Enterococcus > Enterococcus sp. 2STP. The sequence continues at coordinate 4,214 of NZ_JAWDJH010000028.1, read as the reverse complement.
ACAATAAAAAATGTTACATTGTTAAAAGAAAGCGTTTTCTTGTTTTAAAAAATTATGGTGGAGGGATTATTTTGAAATCAAAATTTATTTATGGTTTATTGTCTGTAGGTTTAGTGTCAGTGTCTTTAATCGGGATGGGAAGTACTGTAAATGCTGATAAAGTAAATGAAAATTCGGATTTTAAAAATAAAGCAAACGAAATTTTTTACTCTGAAAATAGTAAGATTGAATCAGTTATTGATGAACATGGTGAGCAAAAAACTTTAATTTCGTTAGAGAAAACTACACCTTCATTAAAAAACAACGCTTTAAAAAATACAAAAGAAGTAACAAAAGAAAAAAGCGCAGCTGTATATTCTATGTCTGTAAATGAAGTAATGAAAAAGAGAAATGATTATTTTCTACGAGGAACTGGTTCTTTAGAAGATAGTTCAGGTACGGCAAAAGGAGTTGTTGACGCAAGAGTAACGTATGAATATAATACAATTGGAAGCAGTGGGGTTACCTATTATGGAATTAATTTTGCTGAAGGAAGATACTATCCTTCACAATTTGCCTCTACGAGTGGTAGAAGAATTCATTATGGTCAACAAGGACAGAACCCGTTGTCAGGGTCAGTAAATTTAGCTAGGGATCAATATCCAGGTGCAACAAATTATCAATGGATTTCATATCAGCCAAGTTGGATTAGTGATGCAGAAAGAGTATCGGCAATTTATGGAGCATTAGGAGTAACGACATATGCAACATACACTATGGATGGCAGTTCTGATAACGTAAGCGTTACAGTGTCACCATTCTAAAAAAAAGGTGGGATACTAGTTGAAAAAGTATATGATGACTTTCTTAATAGCGAGCATAATTGCAATTGTTTTTAATATATTTCTAGAAAAAAATATATTGCAATATATTTGGATTGGAGCTTTATTGTTTGGAATAGGGTTATCTGGAACGGCTGTTTCGGGAGATAGAATGCGTGCGAATCAATCAACAGGATCTAGAAGCTATGAACGAAATTATTTTTTATACCCCTTAATTGTTAGTATCCCCTTTTTTATTGTATTCACTTTCTTATAGTATATAAAAATTTAGTCTATTCGAAATGTCTAGCACTTCTCTAGGCATTTTTTATTGTGTTTTTCTTTGGGCATGGAACAACTAACAGGCAAAAAAGAAAAAGCGAACCAATTTTTTGTTGTCGAAGATAAGAATTGGTCTGTGATGGGTCAAAAAGCAGTGGGTAGTTTTGAATAGGGGAAAGAGCAACTTAAAGGTTTGCTCCTAAAAAATCTAGAATCTTTAGATATAAGTAATGTTACTCTAGAATATGTCCATGCACAAAAACGTAAATTTGGTGTAATGATCCGCCCTGGCAAAAGTTTATATATTCTAACTGATAGTTAAGAATGATTCTAAGGCGTTTAAACTTTGTTTTGTGCATGATTAGTTGAACAAGTTCTTTTACAAGTTTTCTCGTTACTGTATTCAGCAAATTAAAATAAGTATTGCCAGTTTCAAGCATAAAATATAAAAATTATCAAAATTGATCATTAATTGTGCTAGAATTGTAATAGTTTTACAACACAATCATTCATTTACTGAATAAAGAAAGTGGGGAGTTTTATTGAAGACTATTGAAGTTGGAGATATTTACTCCTGTAAACAACCTGGTATAAATGGTGTATTTACCGTTAAAGTGATTGAGAGAATGAAGTACAGCGGTTTTCTTGTCGAAGTAATAGATTGTACGGCAGAACAGGCTAAAATTTTGAAAGAAAGTGATTTTAAAATTTTAGCACGTGGTAGCTTACTCACCGAGGTAGTGGAGGAAGTCGTACCAGAAGAACCTGTAGTTGAAGAAGTTTGGACCAACTGGGATATTGAGATTGGACAGATATATTTTTGTACCCACTCAAAAGTAAAAGGTACATTCGAAGTACAAATATTAGCACGACGTAAACGAAATAAGTATCTAGTACGAATTATTCGATGTACGGTGGAACAACGAAAAATTTTAAAGAAATATGGAACTAGATTTGTCGTAAAAGAAAAACAACTGATAGAGAAGTCAAAGAACTTTTTATGATGAATAATCCAAGGCAAAAGAAATAATGTAGCAGAGCTACCTTGTTTCTTTTTTTTACACATCTTTCTTCTTTTTCTTTACAAAAGCGAATGTACGTTTGTATAATATAGAAGAATGGAGTGTTATTTATGATGGATTATTCAAAAGAGCCAGTAAATGATTACTTTTTAATCGATATGAAAAGCTTTTTACTCAAGCGTTGAGTGTGTAGAGAGAAATTTAGATCCATTGACAACAGAACTTGTTGTTATGAGTCGAGCGGATAATACAGGATCAGGGTTGATTTTAGCTTCTTCACCAGCTGCAAAGAAAAAATATGGTATTTCTAATGTCAGTAGACCAAGAGATCTACCGCAGCCATTTCCTAAAACGTTACATGTCGTCTCACCACGCATGAATCTCTATATTAAGCGAAACATGCAGGTAAACAATATCTTTAGAAAATATGTAGCAGACGAAGATTTATTGATTTACTCGATCGATGAATCTATCCTAAAAGTGACTCGATCACTGAATCTTTTTACGATTGAAGGAACAAGAAGTCAACGGAGAAAGAAGCTGGCTCAAATGATCTAGGAAAATGACAACTGAAGAGGTTGCGGAAATTCTAAACGCTGCTGTTACAAAAAATAGGTCTGTATGTATTCAAAAAGAAGAACGAAATGCTGAAGGATACTATCCAGATGATATCCTTTCATAGTGTGAGTTGGGTTTCGAGGACTAGATTTTACCATTTGTCTCTCTAGTTTGTTATACTTTTTTAACAAAATTAGTTAATTACTTCTACTGTATAATAGAAGTAATTAACTAATCTTTTTGAATAAACTCTTACTTTGCTTATGTAGTATTTCGATAGTGTTTCAAAAAATCTTACTATATACTAAGTATAATCGTTAATCAAAGTAGAGTTACATTAGTTTAACACGATACCTTTATATTTTCTCAATTCTTATATTTGTTATTTTACGGTTTCAGGAGTTATATCCATCGGAATTTCTTTTATTACTCTTTCACTACGTGAATCAGTAACATCCACAACTTGTTTTAACAATCTTGTTCCTATTCTTGCATTATACCGAGCATCAGTCCATTGTATATTCGCGTTACCGTTTTGCGAGTTGCTGGTAGACCAACTATCCAGATATGGCCATAGGTAGGCTCTCCCCCCTAAGGTATTCATCAATCTTCTTTGGTGGTTAATAGCATTATTCATATTATAACCGTATCGAGTACCGGTAGAAGGATTTTTGCTAGTAGGGATTACCATAGAAACGTTACTAGAAAGATCTACGGTTCCAGAAGCTGTCCCATACTCAAATAACCATCGTAATACGTAAGTTTTGCCTGCTGGAACTATAATTTCGTCTGCAGGAACATTCCATGTTTTAGTTTGAGTCGTACTAATAGCTCGTGTTGTATTAAAATCATAATTAACTGAAATTGTCGAAGCCGCACTGGCAAAAAGAAAATTCATTTCTACGCTTGTAGACATGGAAGTACCGACAGTATGACTTGTTTGAGTCGTAACAGTATCATTTTGAGTAGTTGTAAAAGCTGCAGTCCTCATAACTTGATCATGACTAGTGTGATTGGTCAATTCTGATTCATGTGCTGCTTCTATTCCTCCATTACCTATAGACATAGACTTTATTTCAGTAACTGGATCATCTACCGATACCCCCCAAGGTTGAAGATCAGGATGCCTATAATTGTCCAATCTTTCACTAACACTTATTTCTCCATTTACGAGACGATTGTACGAGAGGACAAAACCTAGATGTCTTCCTTGGTCCAAGAGTACCTCCATTTTACTGTTGATAAATGCTGATCTACTTTCTTGTTTTTCATTTGAATGTAGTCCAGCATCCCCTTGTTGCTGTGTTTGTTCAACTGTTGCATCTGCATGTATAACCGTAGGCAGTGATGCTCCAATACTTGAACACAATATTAAACCAAGCGAATATAATCTTAACCATTTTCTTTTTTTCATAAATTTCCTCTTTTCTTCTATTTTTTTGTTATATATAACAAATTAAAAATAATATTAGCGCTATCTTTAAGATACAATATATATAAAAAAAAGTAAATATTATTTTATTTTTTTTATATTATATATATGATTTTATTT
>NZ_JAWDJH010000027.1:0-3212 GCF_032465635.1 Enterococcus sp. 2STP | reverse complement strand
GAGTTTTTTAATAAGTTCAATTGCTTATTTTCTTGATCTAACTTCTATCGCTAGAAGAAGGATCAAAACCCAACCGCAAGGTTGATAAGGTTAAGTGAATAAGGGCGCACGGTGGATGCCTTGGCACTAGGAGCCGATGAAGGACGGGACTAACACCGATATGCTTTGGGGAGCTGTACGTAAGCTATGATCCAGAGATTTCCGAATGGGGGAACCCAGCATCTTTAATAGGATGTTACGATTGTGTGAATACATAGCACATTCGAGGTAGACGCAGAGAACTGAAACATCTAAGTACCTGCAGGAAGAGAAAGAAAATTCGATTCCCTGAGTAGCGGCGAGCGAAACGGGAAAAGCCCAAACCAACAAGCTTGCTTGTTGGGGTTGTAGGACTCCGATATGGTCGTTCTTTCAGATAGTCGAATGACTTGGAAAAGTCAGTCAAAGAGGGTAAAAACCCCGTAGACGAAATGTGGAAGACACCTAGGAGGATCCTGAGTACGGCGGAACACGAGAAATTCCGTCGGAATCCGGGAGGACCATCTCCCAAGGCTAAATACTCCCTAGTGACCGATAGTGAACCAGTACCGTGAGGGAAAGGTGAAAAGCACCCCGGAAGGGGAGTGAAATAGAACCTGAAACCGTGTGCCTACAACAAGTCAAAGCCCGTTAATGGGTGATGGCGTGCCTTTTGTAGAATGAACCGGCGAGTTACGATTGCATGCGAGGTTAAGTTGAAGAGACGGAGCCGCAGCGAAAGCGAGTCTGAATAGGGCGTTTGAGTATGTAGTCGTAGACCCGAAACCATGTGATCTACCCATGTCCAGGTTGAAGGTGCGGTAAAACGCACTGGAGGACCGAACCCACGTACGTTGAAAAGTGCGGGGATGAGGTGTGGGTAGCGGAGAAATTCCAAACGAACTTGGAGATAGCTGGTTCTCTCCGAAATAGCTTTAGGGCTAGCCTCGGAATTGAGAATGATGGAGGTAGAGCACTGTTTGGACTAGGGGCCCATCTCGGGTTACCGAATTCAGATAAACTCCGAATGCCATTCATTCATATCCGGGAGTCAGACTGTGAGTGATAAGATCCATAGTCGAAAGGGAAACAGCCCAGACCACCAGCTAAGGTCCCAAAATATATGTTAAGTGGAAAAGGATGTGGGGTTGCACAGACAACTAGGATGTTGGCTTAGAAGCAGCCACCATTTAAAGAGTGCGTAATAGCTCACTAGTCGAGTGACCCTGCGCCGAAAATGTACCGGGGCTAAACATATTACCGAAGCTGTGGAGTACACCTTTAGGTGTATTGGTAGGAGAGCGTTCTAAGGGCGTCGAAGGCAGATCGTGAGGACTGCTGGAGCGCTTAGAAGTGAGAATGCCGGTATGAGTAGCGAAAGACAGGTGAGAATCCTGTCCACCGAATGACTAAGGTTTCCTGGGGAAGGCTCGTCCGCCCAGGGTTAGTCGGGACCTAAGCCGAGGCCGATAGGCGTAGGCGATGGATAACAGGTTGATATTCCTGTACCCGTTGTTTTTGTTTGAGCAATGGAGGGACGCAGGAGGCTAAGGAATGCAGACGATCGGAAATGTCTGTCCAAGCAGTAAGTCTGAAGAGGAGTCAAATGCTTCTTTTCTTAAGGACAAGCTGTGATGGGGAGGGAAATAATAGTACCGAAGTTCCTGATGTCACACTGCCGAGAAAAGCTTCTAGTGAGAAAACAGCGGCCCGTACCGCAAACCGACACAGGTAGTCGAGGAGAGAATCCTAAGGTGAGCGAGAGAACTCTCGTTAAGGAACTCGGCAAAATGACCCCGTAACTTCGGGAGAAGGGGTGCTGATCATACGATCAGCCGCAGTGAATAGGCCCAAGCGACTGTTTATCAAAAACACAGGTCTCTGCAAAATCGTAAGATGAAGTATAGGGGCTGACGCCTGCCCGGTGCTGGAAGGTTAAGAGGAGTGCTTAGCGCAAGCGAAGGTACGAATTGAAGCCCCAGTAAACGGCGGCCGTAACTATAACGGTCCTAAGGTAGCGAAATTCCTTGTCGGGTAAGTTCCGACCCGCACGAAAGGCGTAACGATTTGGGCACTGTCTCAACGAGAGACTCGGTGAAATTTTAGTACCTGTGAAGATGCAGGTTACCCGCGACAGGACGGAAAGACCCCATGGAGCTTTACTGTAGTTTGATATTGAGTGTCTGTACCGCATGTACAGGATAGGTAGGAGCCGTAGAAATCGGAACGCTAGTTTCGATGGAGGCGCTGGTGGGATACTACCCCTGCGTTATGGCCACTCTAACCCGCACCACTAATCGTGGTGGGAGACAGTGTCAGATGGGCAGTTTGACTGGGGCGGTCGCCTCCTAAAAGGTAACGGAGGCGCCCAAAGGTTCCCTCAGAATGGTTGGAAATCATTCGAAGAGTGTAAAGGCAGAAGGGAGCTTGACTGCGAGACCAACAAGTCGAGCAGGGACGAAAGTCGGGCTTAGTGATCCGGTGGTTCCGCATGGAAGGGCCATCGCTCAACGGATAAAAGCTACCCTGGGGATAACAGGCTTATCTCCCCCAAGAGTCCACATCGACGGGGAGGTTTGGCACCTCGATGTCGGCTCGTCGCATCCTGGGGCTGTAGTCGGTCCCAAGGGTTGGGCTGTTCGCCCATTAAAGCGGCACGCGAGCTGGGTTCAGAACGTCGTGAGACAGTTCGGTCCCTATCCGTCGCGGGCGTTGGAAATTTGAGAGGAGCTGTCCTTAGTACGAGAGGACCGGGATGGACTTACCGCTGGTGTACCAGTTGTTCTGCCAAGGGCATTGCTGGGTAGCTATGTAGGGAAGGGATAAACGCTGAAAGCATCTAAGTGTGAAGCCCACCTCAAGATGAGATTTCCCATTTCTTTAAGAAAGTAAGATCCCTGAGAGATGATCAGGTAGATAGGTCAGGAGTGGAAGTACAGTGATGTATGGAGCGGACTGATACTAATCGATCGAGGACTTAACCAATAGGTTAAAAGAAAAGAACTCGGAAAAAACTTATAGAACTTCAAATCCAGTTTTGAGTGAACAAAATTTACTCAATAAAAGATAACACCACAGTGTGGTGGCGATAGCGAGAAGGATACACCTGTAACCATGCCGAACACAGAAGTTAAGCTTCTTAGCGCCGATTGTAGTGAGGGGTTGCCCCTTGTGAGAGTAGGACGTCGCCACGC
>NZ_JAWDJH010000026.1:0-46451 GCF_032465635.1 Enterococcus sp. 2STP | reverse complement strand
GGAATATCATGGTGGTAGTTTAATTGATTATAATTCAAATAATTTTTTATCAAAAGTTGTTTATACAGAAAAACAACTAATAAATGAATGTGTAAAGTTAGCAAAAGTTAATTTTGTTTTGGATGAGAAATATGAAAAAAATGCCAAAAAATATATAACTTATTTTGATGACAAAAATTGTTATAGATTATATAAAGAAATACTTTCTTTGTTGAATAAAGAATAAAATCTAAGTTTGCAACTAGCAATTTTTAATTTGTTATATAAAAAATTAAAAAAGTACCTTATTTAATATTCATGAATTTCCAAGCTTTTTTATCAAGTAGAATGAAAAGAGTATGCTGATTGTTAAAATAGCTTACTTTGTTTCTCAAAAATATTAAAAATATGTATATAGAAAATTATTTTTTATCTTTCTATCAGAACAACCCAAATCTGGAACAGAATGCGTAAGCTTCTGTTCCAGATTTTTTATTATCCCATTTGTTTATTTATTTTGTAGTATTTTTAGACATACTAAAGTACACGATAACTTTTATCTAAATTGGAAATTGAGACTAATAAATTATAGTACCGAAACACATAAAGCATTTTTAACTGTTTTTTTAGCAATGGTTATCAACCGCAAATCAAATCCCCTCAATTCTCCCCCATACGCAATACATAGGCATCGAGCAGAATTCTCGCGATAATCTGGAGAGGCAAGCGTGAACGTACTTCATAATCAGGGAAATACGAACCTTCTGATTTGAAACCTATGAGATTTATCTCGCAATAATCTTTGAGTGTAGAAGAATGATTGGCTGTAACTAAAATCGAACCAATCTCTGCATCATAGCAATTCTTTGCGGCGGTGACGAGTTCTTTTGTCTCGCCGTTCAAAGAAACAAAAATAACGCTGTCTTTCTTAGTTAGTTTCCGACTGATGCTTTTGATAAGCTCTGGATCAGTATGCATTTGACAATTTTTTCCTGTTAATTGAAGTTTTACCAGCATTTCTTGACCAATCATTTCTGAAAATCCTCGTGCAAAGACAAAAACCCGGTTAGCAAATTTGATTCTTTGTATTGCATCTTCAATGTTCCCGATTTCCAACATATTGATCGTACGTACCACTTCTTGTTCATTTTTTAGAATGGCTCGACGGATACCTTTGTCTACTTTATCTAAGAAAGAAAAATTGATGTTCTTGTTTTCTCCTTCTTTTAGATGGTGCTTAAACGAAGTAAATCCTTCATAGCCTTTCTTCTTCATTGTTCGCACAATGGTGGCTGTTGAGACATTTGCTTGTTCACTTAGTTTCACGATGGAGTAGTTAGGGATCTCTAGGATGTGGTGTTCGATAAAGTTCCAGAGGTACTGTTCTGTTTCACTTAATTTGTGATCCATATTCTTTCCTTCTTTCACTAAAAGTTAGTTAAAAAATAGCACGATGTGTTTATAAATGTAAAGGTTTTCTTTGTGTTGGAACGATTAAGAAAACATTTTCTCTTTCGCGTATTTCATAATAGAGTCAAGGAGGTCATTGGTTATGTCTATCTACACATGCACGATGAATTTGGCAATTGATCTATTTATTGAAACAGAGGAGATGCATCCTTTTATGGTAAACCGTACAAAGGAGGATGACATTCAGGCAAACGGAAAAGGGGTAAATGTGTCACTAGTATTAAAGATGCTAGATTTCCCAAGTACGGCATTAGGTTTTTCTGCTGGTTTCACAGGAAAATATATAGAAGACTATTTACAGAAGAAACAAATCCAAACAGAGTTTATTGAAGTGCCTGGTATGACGCGTATCAATGTATTTACACAAGTCAATCAAACGAGAGAAGAATACAAATTAGTGAATCAAGGACCTGAAATACCGCAGGCAGCTGTCCATAATTTTTTAAATCAAATAAGAGCATTACAAGCAGAGGATTATCTTTGTGTTTCTGGGAGTTTACCAAGAGGAATGTCTCCGAAGGTTTTAGTGGAAATCAGTCGGATTTGTCAGGAAAAGGAGATTCATTTGATTATTGATAGTAGTGATCAAGAGGTCATGGATTGTTTGCCCTATCGACCATTTTTGCTGAAACCGAATGAGGAAGAACTTTCTTCTTGGTTCGGACGAAAAATGGTTACAGATGAAGATTACTTTGTTTATGGACAACGACTGGTAGAGTCAGGTGCAGAAAATGTTTTGTTATCCCTTGGTGAGAAAGGAGCGATTCTTTTTACGAAAGACAGGGTGATTCGAGGAAACTCGCCAAAAGGAAAAGTCGTCAATACAGCATGTGCAGGTGATGCCATGTTAGGCACTTTTTTAGCAGGATACATGAATCGACGACCGCTTGATGAAACGTTACGTAAAAGCATAGCAGCAGGCAGCTCTACTGCTTTTCGTAAAGGACTGACTGATTTTTTGGATGTGGAGGAATTAAGTAAACAAATCAAAATCAAGGAAGAGAGGTTCGAAAGATGGGAAAATATCAACTAATTGCAGCAACTGGTTGTCCGACAGGAATTGCACACACCTACATGGCGCAAGAGGCATTAGAACAAGCAGCTAGGAAAAAAGGCATCACGATCAAAGTGGAGACCCATGGACAAATTGGGATCGAGAATGAATTAACGGCTGAAGAAATCAAACAGGCAGATGCTGTTATTATTGCTGCAGACAAAGATGTCCATTCAGAAAGATTTGCGGGAAAACGAGTCATTGATGTTTCTGTCAGTACAGGAATCAAAGATGCACAACGGCTGATTGACGAGGCATTGGCAGGAAAAGGGACCATCTTAGCAGATAATGAAGCTGTTGATACTTTAGAATCAGAAACGATAAGTGGTGCTAATTTGGGTCGCAGCATCTATAAAAATTTGATGAATGGTGTCTCTCATATGTTGCCTTTCGTGGTAGCTGGCGGAGTATTGATTGCTATTTCATTTGCCGTTTGGGGAATCTATTCTTTTGATCCAGACCATGCACAATACAATGCTACAGCGGCGATGTTAAAAACGGTTGGCGATGCAGCAATGGGGATGATGGTTCCAGTTTTAGCAGCTTATATTGCAGAAGGAATCGCGAAACGTCCAGGGTTAGTCGTTGGATTTGTTGGTGGAATCGTGGCCATGAATGGCGGTACTGGATTTTTAGGAGGTATTTTAGCTGGCTTCTTAGCAGGTTATTTTGTCTTATTTTTGCAAAAGCTACTGACAATTTTACCTAAACAACTAGATGGCTTGAAGGCAATCTTCTTATATCCAGTTATTGGTGTAGCGTTTATTGGCATCGTAATGTCTTTGTTGGCGGGTCCAATGAAGGCTATAAATGAAGGAATGATGAGCTTTTTAGCTGGATTTGAACATTCGAATCCACTTGTTCTTGGCGTGATTGTTGGTTGCATGTGTGCGTTTGATATGGGAGGACCGATTAATAAGGCGGCATATGTAACAGGTACAGCTCTTTTGGCACAAGGAAACACCACTTTTATGGCTGGCGTGTCAGCAGCTTGCATTGCACCACCGTTGATTACTGGTTTTGCAACTTTATTGTTTGGTAAATATTTTGATACCAATGATCGTAATGCAGGTTTGGTTAATTTTATTTTAGGATCAACTCATATTACGGAGGGAGCTATTCCGTTTGCTGCGAAAGACCCGATCCGAGTATTACCAACGATGATGTTAGGCTCATCAATTGCTGCTGTCTTGACCTATCTGTTTGGTGTCCAAGTACCAGCCCCACATGGCGGTTTTTTAGTGTTACCTGTAGTGACGGGAAAAATCCAATGGGTTACAGCGATTCTTATTGGTTCGATCGTTGGTGGAGTGATACTAGGTTTGATCCAAAAGAAAAGAGTAACTGATAAAGACAAGAAGATGGATAATAAAACAGCAAATCGTACAGTTATCGAAGAAGGAAGAGCAGGAGGCTTATCATGACAATCATTCATGAAGAGAACATTTTTTTACAACAGCCATTAGATAGTCAAGAAGAAGCATTTAAGTTTTTAGCAAAGCAAACATTCTGTTTAGGAATCGCTCATGACGAAAAAGAAGTATATCAAAAACTTCTAGAAAGAGAAAAAGAAGGTACTACAGGAATAATGTCAGGTTTTGCTATCCCTCATGCGAAGTCTCAAACAATCAACGAACCTAGTTTGATTATCATCACACTGAACAAAGGAATTGAATGGAACAGTTTAGATAGACAGTCAGTTGATTTTATTTTTGCGTTATTTATCCCAGATTCAGAAGCAGGAACGACTCATTTGAAATTATTATCTCTCGTTGCACGATCATTGATGCGAAAAGAGGTTACAGAACAGTTGAGAGCAGCAAAATCAAAAACAGAAATAGCCGCAATATTAACTAAAGAAATAGGTGAAGATATATGAAGAAAATGAGTATAGAAAAACAGGAACGTTTGAAGCGATTGACGGATGAAGCTGGAATTATTAGCGCGTTAGCTATCGACCAGCGTGGTGCTTTGAAGAAAATGATCAACCAATATAAAGAAGCTACATCAGAAGATATCATCCAATTTAAACAGATGGTTTCTCAGTACCTGACTCCGTATGCTTCCGCTATTTTACTCGATCCAGAATATGGTCTGCCTGCAGCAGCGCTTCGAGAGAAAGAATGTGGCTTGTTGCTAGCTTATGAAAAAACTGGCTATGATGCGAAAATGCCAGGCCGACTACCAGATTTACTGAATAGTTGGTCAGTGAAAAGGTTAAAAGAAGTGGGTGCGGATGCTTGTAAATTTTTATTGTACTATGACGTTGATGAATCAGTAGAGATTAATGTGCAAAAACAAATAGTTATAGAACGGATTGGTTCAGAATGCGAAGCAGAAGGTATACCTTTCTTTTTAGAGATCCTTTCTTATGATGCAACTATTAGCGATCCGTCTTCTCTTGCCTATGCAAAAGTAAAACCGCATAAAGTTATTGAAGCCATGCGAGAATTTTCAAAAGAACGTTATCAAGTGGATGTATTGAAAGTAGAAGTGCCAGTGAATATGAGATTTGTGGAAGGATATGGGCAAGAGACTTGTTATAGTCAAGCAGAGGCATCCACGTATTTCTATGAACAATCGAAAGTGACTGAACAACCGTTTATTTTTTTAAGTGCGGGAGTCAGCGCTGCACTATTTCAAGATACATTGCGTTTTGCAAAACAATCAGGTTCGACATTCAATGGTGTCTTATGTGGACGAGCAACATGGGCGAAGGGAGTAGCACCTTTTGTTACCGAAGGCGAAGAAAAAGCGAGTAGTTGGATGTTAGAAGAAGGAAAACAAAATATTAAAGAATTAAGTACACTATTAGAAGAAACAGCGACATCTATTTATGTTAAGAAGTAAGAAAAAGGATTGTCTGAGTGACAGATTCGAAAAAATAATTAGTTATTTAAAAAAATGTTTGTCAAATTTTATAGAAAAAAAGTATAAAACTGCAAAAGTTATCTAAAACTATTAATAACGTTTGTCATTAATAAGCTATTTTAGGTTGTTGTAAATGATATTGGAAGTAATAAAACGATAGTTGTAGGAATATCATAGGGATTAATGTGGATTACGCTGCTCGATAAGTTAGTCCATTTTGACGGATCGCTTATATGGTTCGTCTTTTTTTCTGTTCTTTTATTGGTAACTGGTATTTTTAAGGTATCTTTGTCTATTCAAACTATAAAACTTTAAATCGTTGTTATAATAGCCTTTTTGGTCTAAAAAACCTTTGACAAATGATTAATAATTCACTATTCTTGTGTTGTGGTTATAACCAGTAAAGAAGAGGTAATTTTTATGGAGAGCTCAAATAAAGGAAAATCATTGTATTATCAACTAGTTGATTTATTGAAGGATCGTATCGAAACACAGATGACTCCGCATGATAAGCTGTTATCTGAAAGAGAACTTTGTCAACACTATGGGGTGAGTCGTACCACCGTACGTCTGGCTTTACAGGAATTAGAAAATCAAGGTTATATTTACCGAAGACATGGAAAAGGTACCTATGTCTCTGATTTGTCTGATAAGTCATCGAACTTAGCTGGAGCATATAGCTTTACAGAAGAAATGCGCGAAATAGGGCGCGTCCCTAAGACGGTCATTTTAGAATTTAGACAAATGGAAGCTAATAAGAGAATTGCTAAGAATTTGAACATCCATTTAGGTGAAACTGTATTTAAACTTAAAAGATTGCGTTTGGCAGATGAAGAGCCATTGATGGTTGAGCGTTCTTATCTACCGGCGAAACTATTTATGGGACTTGATTTGCCGTTACTTGAAAGTAAACCGTTGTATGATGTGTTTTCACAGGATTATGAACAACAAGTTCAATTAGCTGATGAAGAGTTTTATGCAAGTATCGTGCAAAAAAAAGATGCTGTTGTGCTACGAATCGCTGATGGCGCTCCCGTCTTACATCTGACGAGGATAACCTATAACGTGAAAAATGAGATTATCGAATATACAGATAGTGTAGCAAGAGCGGACCAGTTTCATTATAAAATTCGGCATATCCGAAAATGATTGAGAGGGAGAACAACATGTTTGAGCTATCGAAGAACAAATTAAAACAAATAGGTGCAGCAATCACGACACAAGAAATAAAACAACAACCAGATCTCTGGAAAGAAACAATCGATAGATTGATGCAAAGCCAAGAAAATTTAGCTCTATTTTTTGATCAAATAAAAAAAGAAGCAAACGGAAGAAGAATACGTGTTATTTTTACGGGTGCAGGAACGTCTCAATATATTGGGGATACGCTCTTACCCTATCTAAATGAACATGGAGACAATCATTTTTTTATCTTCCACAGTTTTGGCACGACAGATATCGTAGCTTCACCAAAAGAATTTTTGTTTCCAAATGAACCGACTTTATTAGTTTCATTTGCTCGCAGTGGCAACAGTCCAGAAAGTGTAGCGGCTGTGCAAATTGCAAATGAACAAGTTGAAACATTGTTTCATTTGACGATTACTTGTGCTGAAGAGGGGATGTTGGCAAAAAACGCACAGGATGATAAACAGAATTATCTGTTATTGATGCCAGAGAGAGCAAACGATGCAGGTTTTGCTATGACAGGAAGTTTTACGTGTATGTTATTGAGTGCTTTATGGATCTTTGATCAAACAGCAATGGAGAAAAAAGAAAGATATCTTGAACAATTAGTTAAAATCGGTCAAGATCTTCTTTCAAGAGATCAAGAAATTCAAAAGTTATTACCTGATTTTTTTGAACGGATCGCTTATCTGGGTTCAGGAAGTTTGGCAGGTGCGACAAGAGAAGCACAATTAAAAATTTTAGAATTAACAGCAGGTAAAGTTGCTACAATTTTTGATTCTTCGATGGGGTTCCGTCATGGACCAAAGTCTTTTTTAAATAGCGAGACACTCGTTGTAGGTTTTGTGAGCAATCAACCATATACGCGAAATTATGACTTAGATATTTTAGAGGAAATAAAAGAAGATCGGGTCACTGCCAATGTCATTGCGATTGCGCAACCGGGTACTATTGATTTCTCAGGTATGACTGTGCTATTGGAAGACTCGGTGAGTAAATTGCCCGATGCCTATCTTGCATTAGCGATGATTATGACTGCACAAATCATTGCACTCTATACTTCAATCAAAGTAGCTAATAAACCAGATACCCCATCTCCAACAGGCACGGTCAATCGAGTAGTCAAGGGCGTCATCATTCATAAATATGAAAACGAAGGGGAAATGACAGATGAATGAAGAAAAAAATAGGGCAATGGAGAGACTATCAACAAAAGATGGAATTATTAGTGCATTAGCGATCGATCAGCGTGGTGCTCTAAAAAAAATGATCAAATCGTTGGGAAAAGAGCCAAGTGAAGACCAAATCAGTGAATTCAAAGAACTAATATCAGCTGAGCTGACACCCTATGCTTCTGCTATTTTATTGGATCCGGAATATGGATTGCCAGCAGCAAAAGTCAGAGCAAAAGAGACGGGGTTATTATTAGCTTATGAGAAAACCGGCTATGACGCAACTACGCCTGGTCGTCTACCTGATCTATTAGCGGATTGGTCTTCTCTCAGATTGAAAGAACAGCAAGCGGATGCAGTAAAATTCTTACTTTACTACGATGTTGATGAAGCACCCGAAATCAATCATTTGAAGCATGTGTTCATCGAACGTTTAGGTAGTGAGTGTGAAGGAGAAAATCGTCCCTTCTATTTGGAATTAGTTTCTTATGACGCACAAATAAGCGATAGTTCTTCTCCAGAGTATGCGAAAGTCAAGCCCCACAAAGTTATTGAGATGATGAAAGAATTTTCTGATCCAAAATATAAAGTTGATGTATTGAAAGTAGAAGTACCTGTCAATATGAATTATGTGAAGGGCTATTCCACAGGTGAATTTATTCACAGCAAAGAAGAGGCTGCCGCCTTCTTTAAGGAGCAAAGTGAAGCGACTCCATTACCTTTCATTTTTTTGAGCGGGGGTGTTTCAACAGAATTATTTCAACAAACACTGATTTTTGCTCATGAATCGGGTTCCACATTCAATGGTGTATTGTGTGGACGTGCGACATGGAAAGATGGGGTCAAAGCATATGTCGAAAATGGCAAAGACGGAGCTATTCATTGGTTAAGAACAAATGGGAGAGAAAACATCGAGACTTTAAATAAAGTAATAAATGAAACCGCTACCCCTTGGTTCAATAAAACAAAAAGCAAAAAGGTGAAGATGAAATGATTACGACAGTTACCTTGAATCCTTCCATCGATATCGCGTATACAATTGAAGAATTAAACCTCGACAAAGTCAATCGAGTTGAAACAGTCAATAAAACAGCGGGAGGAAAAGGAGTGAATGTGGCGAGGGTTCTAAATTTATTAGGAGAAGAGGTGATAGCTACTGGTTTAATAGGTGGCCAGCACGGTGAATATCTAAAGAACCAGCTAGATCAGTTAGGGATCATGCATCAGTTTGTTCCAATTAAAGGAGAGACAAGGGATTCTATTGCTATCCTGCATGGTTCGAGACAAACAGAGCTTTTGGAACGAGGCCCTTTCATAACAAAGAAAGAACAACAGGCATTTACCGAGCATTTCGAGCAGCTCCTCGAAATATCAGATATTATGACGATCTCAGGTAGTTTACCCCAAGGATGCCCTCTTGATTACTATAAGCAATTGGTTGCTTTAGCTGATAAAAAAGGGAAAGACATATTACTAGATACTTCTGGTAAATTTTTGCTTGAAGTATTGGAAGGTAAGGAGAAGCCACTACTTATCAAGCCCAATCTGGAAGAATTAGGAGAACTGATTGGCCAACGTATCTGTTCTTCGATTCAATTAGAAAAAATTCAGTCCTTATTAGCTCATCCAATATTTGAAGGAGTGCCATGGGTTGTTGTTTCTTTAGGAGAGAGAGGTGCTGTGGCAAAAGTTGCTCAGTGTTTTTACGAAGTCATTATTCCTAAAATATCAGTTGTTAATCCTGTTGGTTCAGGCGACGCGACCCTTGCAGGATTGGCCAATGCGTTATCAAAAAGGCAATCAATCGAAGAGATTCTCGCATTTTCTATGGCTTGCGGCATGGCAAACGCGCAACAAGAGAAAACTGGCTGGATCGACCCTATGAAAGTTACGATGTTGATGAAACACATTCAAGTTAAGAAAATCAAATGAACTTAAATATAAAAGAAAGCGTTTTCTTTAGCTGAGAGAGAATTTATTCTTGGCTTAAAAATGAAATATAAGAAAGAAAAATGGAAACGTTATCTTTAGAACAGAAGGGATATTTGATGATGTCACAGATTTAATTAAACAACCAATAGAAAAAATAGATGAGGAGAATGCATGATGGCAATTATTGGTGTAAGAATTGATGGACGTTTGATACATGGACAAGTAGCAAATCTTTGGACAACGAAGCTGAATATTAGTCGAATCATGGTCGTGGATGATGAGGTAGCCACAAACACAATTGAAAAAAGTGGATTGAAGTTAGCGACTCCAGCAGGGGTAAAATTAAGCATTTTGCCAATCGAAAAAGCAGCAGCAAATATTTTAGCTGGCAAATATGACTCTCAACGAGTATTGATCGTAGCAAAAAAGCCAGATCGAATTTTATCTTTAGTAGAAAAAGGAGTTCCTATCAAAGAAGTAAATGTGGGGAATATGTCACAAACGAATGAAACACGGTCCATTACAAAATCAATCAATGTGGTAGATGCAGATATCGAAGTATTTAAAAAATTAGATCAGCTTGGTATACATTTAATTGCTCAAATGGTACCAAACGATAAAGCAGAAGACTTTATGAATCTTTTAATCAAATAGGAGGAATGATCCATGGATATTCAATGGTGGCAGATCTTATTATTAACATTATATGCAGGTTATCAAATTTTAGATGAATTACAGATCTATTCTTCAATGAGTGCGCCAGTGTTTGCAGGGTTATATGCAGGTTTAGTAATGGGTGATTTAAACGCAGGTTTGATTATTGGTGGCAGCATGCAGTTGACAGTTTTAGGAGTGGGGACGTTTGGAGGTGCATCAAAAATAGATGCCAACTCTGGGACGATTTTAGCAACTGCCTTCTCGATTTCTCTTGGAATGAATCCAGAACAAGCGATTGCTGCTATTGCAGTGCCTGTAGCAAGCTTAATGATCCAATTGGATATTTTAGCTAGATTCGCTAACACATACTTTGCCCATCGTATTGACCGTCACGTAGAAGACATGAATTATCAAGCAATCGAACGCAATTTCTTAATGGGAGCTTTACCTTGGTCGCTCTCTCGTATGATACCTGTATTTTTAGCTTTAGCATTTGGTGGTGGATTAGTTGAAAATGTTGTTTCTGTTTTAAACGGGAATCTAAAATGGCTAGGCGATGGACTTTCAGTAGCAGGAGCTGTTTTACCAGCTGTTGGGTTTGCCATTCTTCTGCGCTATTTACCAGTAAAAAAACATCTATCTTATCTTATTTTAGGATTTACGATCACGGCATTATTAGCAACGTTATTCTCTAATGTTCAATTATTAGGAACAAGTGTGGCAAGCGTTGTTAAAGATCTTCCGGCAACTTTCAATTCGCTGCCGATGCTTGCTGTAGCATTGATTGGTCTAGCACTAGCAATGATCAGTTATAAGAATGATCAAAACAAAGACCATCAACCATTAGCTAGTGAGCCATCACATTCTGTTGAGGGGGAAATCGAAGATGACGAAATCTAATTACAAATTAACAAAAGAAGATTTTAAGCAAATCAATCGAAGAAGTTTGTTCACTTTTCAATTAGGTTGGAACTATGAGAGAATGCAGGGTTCTGGCTATTTATATACTATCTTGCCACAACTAAGAAAAATATATGGAGACAATACACCAGAATTAAAAGAGATGATGAAAACACATACGCAATTTTTTAATACTTCTAATTTTTTTAATACAATCATTACTGGGATTGATCTTGCAATGGAAGAAAAAGAGGGAATTGCTTCAAAGGAAACCGTATCGGGGCTGAAAGCTGGATTGATGGGTTCCTTTGCAGCGATTGGAGATTCCGTATTTGCTGCTTTGATTCCAACGATTTTTGGGGCTTTGGCGGCGAATATGGCAACTGATGGAAATCCGATAGGTGTGTTTATATGGATTTTTGCTCAGATCGTTGTCATGGTTTTTCGTTGGAAGCAACTTGAATTTGCATACAAAGAAGGAATTTCCTTAGTTACTACTATGCAATCTCGCTTAACTGCATTAACGGACGCAGCCACTTTATTAGGGGTATTCATGGTAGGGGCATTAGTTGCGACAATGATCAATGTTAAATTTTCATGGGCACCAACGATTGGCGATGTGACATTGAATATGCAAAACTATATCGATATGATCTTACCTAAAATTTTACCTGCTGGGATCGTCGGTGGTGTTTATTGGTTATTAGGAAAGAAAAACATGACTCCTACTCGAGCGATTTTTATCGTATTAATTGTGTGTGTTGCTTTATCTGCATTGGGTGTGATTTCGAAATAAGGGAGAGCGAAAAATGAGTAGACAATTGGTATTGATTAGTCACGGAAAATTTTGTGAGGAATTGAAAAAAAGTACAGAAATGATCATGGGGCCTCAAGAGGATATCTACACGTTACCTTTATTACCAGAAGATGGCACTGAAACATACAAACAAAAGTTTCTCACTGTCACAGATTCGTTAAATGATTTTGTGGTACTATGCGATCTTTTAGGCGGTACACCTGCAAATATCATTTCTAAACTAATAATGGAAGGACAACAGATTACTCTTTATGCTGGGATGAATCTTCCGATGGTCATTGAATTTATCAACTCACAAATGATTGGTTCAGAGCCCGAGTTTGTTCGTGCAGGATGTGAAAGCATTGTCTCTGTCAACGAATTAATTAATGGAATAGCAGAAGAGGAAGAGTAACAAAAAAGATGAGGGCTTAGCTCTCATCTTTTTTGTCCTATGTTTTTATTTCCGCTTCTGCTGCTTTCCTGCGTTGCGGCCTTTGTTGTTTGTACTGTTTTTGGGTTGCTTGATTTGTTTGGTTGCTTGTTTGCTGTCAGCTGGTTTAGCTGATTCTGTCACATCTTTTCTTGGAGTGACGACTTGTTTTGGCGGGTTTTGTTTCAACTCTTCTGCCACTTGTGCTTTCAATCGTGGTTTCATCATAACGTTTGTGATGAATGTTTGCAGACAGCTGAACACACCACCGACTACCCAGTAAAGTGTAACACCGGCTGGCGCACTGATCGACATGAAGACGATCATAGCAGGAGAGACGATCAGCATCGTACGCATCGTCTTTTTCTGTTCTTCAGGAATACCGATCGTTGAGATATATCCTTGAAGCAGATAAGCGACCCCTGCAATGGCAACAAGTACCATACTTGGTGAGCCTAGATCGATGCCGTAGAAAGATGATTCCCGAATACCTTCTGTGTAACGTGCCGTAAAGTACAAGGCAGAGAAGATCGGCATTTGGATCAATAGAGGCAGACAGCCGATTCCGCCGGTCATACTCAGTCCGTTTTCGCGGTATACTTGCTGCATTTCTGCTTGTGCTGCCATTTGTTCTTCACGTGTTGTTGCAGCTTTCAATTTTTGTTGGGCTGCTTCAACTTGTGGTTTTAACGCTTGCATTTTTTCAGATTGGATCATTGTTTTTTTCGATTGACTAATACCTAGTGGCAAGATGATGATACGGACGATCACAGTCATTGCAATAACTGCCCAGCCATAAGACCAATTGAAATTCTCAACTAGATATGTAATCGCTTGGCCCATAGGATGGACGAGTACTCGATAAACGATTCCCGAAGTGTCAGGGTTTCCGTTTGAATCCATCCGCACACAGCCAGATAAAAAGAGCAGGATACTGACAAGTCCGGATCCCAATAACCAGTTTTTCCATTTATTCATAGAATACTTCCTCTTCTATAATTTTTACACAAACTTAACTATACTAAAAAAGCGCATGGAATTCAATCAACTTCATAGAAAATTCATATAAATATTCGTTCTTTTACGTAGCGAAAAATTTTGAAAAAAAGACAAAAAATCAAGAAAGAAATACTAGGAAAAAGTAGAATGATTCCAAGTGTTTCTTTCTTATTCTAATAAACTAAAAACTTTTTTTATTCTGCCCGAAAAGCGGAGACAAATGAACTCACTGCAAGTGATAGATCAGCTTTTTCACTGCTGTCCTTAATACTCGAGGCAAAGCGCCTCAAAAACAACCTTATCGACGGTGTTCAAAAGTCAGTTTCTCGGTATTAAGTCAAATTTTATGCAAAAATGTGGAAAGCCATTTTCACAAAATTCTCCTTACTACTCAAAACTAAGCGACTTTTTCACAACCTTATGGACGGTGTTTTATCAGCTGCCTCTCGGTATTAAGTCATTACATTTCAAAATATGAGAAGCTATTTTGAAAATGTTTCTCCTTAATACTCGAGGCAAAGCGCCTCAAAAACAACCTTATCGACGGTGTTCAAAAGCTTGCATCTACGGCATTAAGTCCAGCCTGTTGAAAAATATGGAGAGCTATTTTTCACAACCTGTCCTTAATGCTTGATGCAGACCAGCTTTTTCACAACCTTATCCCACCACATCAAATTTCTTTCGTTCCTCAATCATCGGGTCTTCTTGGACATCCACATACTGCACTCGTCCACTTGGGCTCGGAGATTTCTTGACTTCTTCAATAAATTTCTGGACGATGTCGTCATTGCCGATTGCTTCGATCGTGACTGAGCCGTCGTCTTCGTTTTTTACCGTTCCGGTCACGCCTAACTGATCAGCAACCATCTTGGTCATGTAGCGAAATCCTACGCCTTGGACGCGTCCTTGGACGTTCATTTTAACTTTGCGCATGTTCGTCACCTTTCTTTCCTATTTTATAAATTAATGATACCGATTTTTTTAGGATGAAACAAGCTCAAGCACCTATTCCATGATATAATCATGGGGAGGTGAGGAATGTGAAAGAGATCCAATCAGCAAAAAATCCAAGAATCAAAGAATTAAAAAAACTACATAAAAAGAAATATCGGGAAGAAAAGGAAGAATATCTTTTGGAAGGGTTCCATCTGATTGAAGAGGCTGCGTCGTCTGATGCAGAAATAAAAGAACTTTTTGTGACACAGCGAGGCAGGAAAGAATGGGGAGACTGGCTGGCCGCAAACAAAGAGATTTCTACTTTTCTAGTTTCGGATGAGGTCATGGATGCTGTATCGGATCTACCTACACCACAAGGAATCTTAGCAGTGATGGCGTTAACGGCTGAAGGCGCGCCAGATTTTTCAGGAGGTTGGCTGTTATTAGATAATGTACAAGATCCTGGAAATGTAGGGACGATGATCCGTACGGCAGATGCATTTGATATGGCTGGTGTTTTATTAGGTAAAGGAACGGCAGATATTTATAGTACAAAGGTGCTGCGGAGCATGCAGGGAAGCAATTATCATTTGCCTGTGTTGCAAAAAGATTTGACAGAAGTGATCCCTTTAATGAAAGACAAAGGGTTCACAGTGTATGGCACAGAATTAAATGAAGAAGCACACGCATTAGACAAAGTAGAAAAATCAGATAACTTCGCAATAATCATGGGAAATGAAGGTCAGGGGGTAAGTCAGGAAATCTTGTCTCTGACTGACCAGAACGTATATATCCCGATGAAAGGAAATGCGGAATCGTTGAATGTTGGGGTTGCGGCAGGAATTGTTCTTTATCATTTTTCTTTATGATTAAGGAACTATTAAGCTTTGGCTATTTTATCCAAGGCGACTAGAATAATCCGAACACTGGTGGTATACTTAGATCAATTTCAGAAGAAAATGAAATTCAAAAAGGTGGCAGATCGATAATTATGACAGAAAAATGGCGTGAAGACGAAGAATATATGTCTTATGTAGAAGATCTTTTAGAAACAGAAGCAGTGAAAAAATTAGCAAATTACACACAGCATGTTCATTCCACTCGTTTGGAGCATTCCATCAGTGTTTCTTACTATAGTTATCTGCTCGCAAAAAAATGGGGTGGCAATGCTAAAGCAACAGCACGTGCTGGACTTTTGCATGATCTGTTCTACTATGATTGGCGTACGACGAAATTCGATGAAGGTACACATGCGTATATCCATCCAAGAATTGCTGTAAAGAATGCAGAAAAGATCACCGAATTGTCGGATCTTGAGCGAGATATCATTTTGAAGCACATGTGGGGCGCAACGATTGCACCGCCTAAGTACAAAGAAGGATATATCGTAACATTCGTAGACAAATACTGCGCAGTCAAAGAAGCCGCTCAGCCTATGTCAGCAAGTATGCGTAAGAGATGGCAACGTTACTTTGGAAAAGAATCCTCGATTTAAAAAGTTAAACCAATAATAATAGACTATATTCCGAGAAAATCTAGCCGATTTTCTCGGTTTTTTCTGTTTGCAGTTGACTATCTGGTCAAGATACGGTTTACTTTTATTTATCGAATGAATCATGTACATAGAAGAATGAACATTAAAGGGGGTGATGATAAGATGCAAAACGTATCTTATTTAAAAGAGTCCGGGATCTTCAGGTAACACATACTTTGCAGAAGATCACTTTTTTCTACAAAGTATGCACTTTGGTTAGAAGAAAGGACTTTAAAATCATGGAACAAACAATGAAACCATATCAATATTTTTTTATAAAAAGAGAAGTTGATCAGTTATTAAATGCGTACTCATCTGTCAATGACCCAAAAACGGTACAAACGGTTCAGGCTCTAGCAGCTGAAAAGATTCGCGATGTATTAGGTTACGAACCACCAGAAATCGATACGTTTTTAACGACAGTTTTAGATGTAAAACTGACAAAAACGCAAGCAGAACGAGCATTGGAGGAGCTGAAGCAAATCGTCCAGCCGTTTATGCAGCCGAGCAAACCACAAATCGATAAATTATTCCGAAAAGTGAAAAAACTCAAACAACCAGCTTGGAATGAAATCGACTTGCAAGCACATACGTACATCGGTTGGAATGATCCAGGGACGCAAAAAAAATTCATGGTCTATTACGAAGATGGAAAATTAAAAGGGATCAGCGGTACTTTATCACCAACGATTAATAAGGGAATCTGTGCAATCTGTCAGAAAACATCGAATGTCTCGCTCTTTCTTTCTACAACGAAAGCCGGTTCTGATGGCACGTATACGAAAAAGGGGAATTATATTTGTCATGATAGTGATCAATGTAATCAACAGTTAACGAAATTGGCTCCTTTCTATGAATTTGCTGAGCGTGTAAAGAAAGAACGATAATTTTATTGTTTTTTACAGAAAAATATGCTATCTTTTAATGGAAGTGAATAGGTGATGGTGTTCGCCTTTAAATGCTAACGAAAGATAGCTAATGACGCCTACTAAAGTCTGGGGACAGCCCCTTTCTTTAGTAGGCGTTTTTTTATTTGAGGAGGAATTTTTTATGGAAAAACAATTACCGAGTCCAGTGCGTATTTTGATGTACATGCTGAAGTGGTTGGTGATTACAGCGATTCTGGGAGTATTCATGGGGAGTTTGTCTGCTTTTTTCTTAAATAGCTTGACATTTGTGACAGATATCCGACTAGCACATCCTTGGCTACTTTATCTATTGCCAATCAGCGGCGCGCTTTTTGCTTATCTTTATGCGTATCATGGCGGCCTTTCTAGTCGTGGGAATAACTTAGTGATCGATCAAGGGAATGGAGGAGAAGAAAAGATCCCTTTGCGGCTCATTCCATTGACCTTGTTTGGAACCATCACTACCCATTTATTTGGGGGATCTGTTGGTCGTGAAGGAACAGCAGTCCAAATGGGGGGAGCGTTAGCAGATAATACAGCACGTTTGTTCCGATTGGATAAATCAGAACGGGAGATTTTGATTATCAGCGGGATCAGTGCCGGTTTCAGTTCTGTATTTGGCACACCTTTAGCCGGAACATTGTTTGGATTAGAAGTGTTGGCAATCGGGAAAGTCCGAACAGAAGCAATCTTCCCTAGCTTCTTTGCTGCACTTTTTGCAAATTTCATGACGGAAAGCTATGATGTTTCTCATCTACATTACCAAATGGGTATGATTCCTGAATGGAATATGTTGCTGTTCTTCAAAGTTTTTGTTGCTGGGATTGCTTTTGGTGGGATTGGTTGGGTATTCAGCCGTTCGATCGTCTTTTTAAAAGCACGGTATGCGCAATGGATTCCTCATCCTGTTTGGCGAAATACGATAGGTGGAGCAGTAGTTGTAGCCGCAGCGTTGATTTTGCAAACACAACGTTACCTTGGGTTGAGTCTTCCGTTACTGCAGGAATCATTTAATGGACAGGCACATGCTTATGATTTTATTGGGAAATTATTCTTCACAGTCTTGTCTTTAGGTGCGGGGTACCAAGGGGGAGAAGTGACACCACTGTTTGAGATTGGTGCAACGCTTGGCGCAGCGCTAGCCCCTTTGCTCCATGTTTCTGTTCCTTTTCTTGCTGGATTGGGTTTTATCGGGGTATTTTCTGGTGCGACAAATACACCGATTGCCTGTTTTGTGATGGGAATCGAATTATTTGGTTCACAAGCTGCTGTTTACTTCTTTATGATCTGCTTGATCAGCTTTATGTGTTCAGGAAACAGCGGTATTTATTCTGCACAGCAAGTAGCCGTCAAAAAAGGAATATTATTCTTGCCAATCGTCAAGAGAATAAAAGAAAAAAACAAGGTGTGACATATATTTGTCACACCTTGTTTTTTAGAAAAGTAAAGTGATCAGTGATAAGAATGCGGAACCTGCGAAAAGCAATCCGCAAATGATCATATGTCTTTTTTTGTTCATCATCAAGATGGCGATGTATTCTCTTAAAAACGCGTTAGGCAAGTAATAGAAAGCTGTTTTTGCCCCAATACCATTTGCCTTCAGTTTCGCTTGTCGTGCATAGAGACCAGCTCTGAAAATGTGGTAATTGTTGGAACTGAAGATCGCGCGATAGGGACCTTTCATTTGCTGATCCATGATTTCCTTTGAATAGCGCATATTCTCCAAAGTGGTTGTCGAATTGGTTTCGACAAGAATATCTCTTTCAGGAATTCCTTGTTCCATGGCATATTGTTTCATCGCAATTGCTTCTGGTACTTTTTCATCTGCTCCCTGTCCACCCGACATTAATAAGATAGGCGGATTTAATGTCGCACGGCTTTGTGCCCAATAAAAAGCAATCGCCTTATTGATTCGCTTGGCAAGAAGAGGAGAAACTGTTTCTCCATTGATCAACCCAGCGCCTAACACAACGATGAAGTCTTGATTGTATCGAGGGCGGTTGAACTGATACAAGAATGAGACAGTCAAAAAGTTGTAGAATACGATAAATAGATAGATCAAGATCAATGGAATGCAGAAAAACAAAGCATTTATCCATTGCGGCAAATATTTTAACAAGAAAAAGTCAAAAACAAGAAACAATGTAAGAAAAATGGCTAGTATCAACGTTAAAAGATTAGCTAATGAATGCGACTCTCTACGTAAAACTGTGACACCGTTCCAAAAAAGAAAAACGATCAATCCATAAATGCCGAATAGAAAGACAAGCAGTAACGGGATCGTGATCAAGGCAATCAGTCCGCCAAGAAAAATATTTTGTGTTTCGTATAGCAAGACAAACAAGTAGATACCAAAACTAATGAGGAAAACATTGAATAAAAGACCATTCAGCAGCCTTCGCTTTTCTGAAAAATAGGAAAAGGCAAAGATACTGAAAAACACTAAGGGAATCAAAAAATAAAAGGTCGAATAAAAAATTTCCAACACGACAAAATAAGTCAAGATTACCGCAAATGTCCACGTACTGCTGTAAAAGAACAAGGAAGGATCCTTTTTCTGTTTTCGCCAATAAACGATGGAGAATACCCCAATAAGATAGAGAACCAAAAAAATCAGATCTCTGGTTAGATTCATAAATTCAACTCCTTTTTCTTATACAGTATAACGAAAATAGATGAAAAAAGCTGTTATTTAAACTAGAAAAAGCAAAAAAACATCTTCCATACGGAAAGATGTTTTTTCTTTTTGTTCAATTAAAACAAGTTGCCGAAAAATTCTGCGACACGTCGCCAGCCAATAACGAAAATATTTGCTTTTTCTACGGTTTTATCCGTGATGATTTCTGTGGATGGCGCGTTGTTGTCTTCTAGATAACCTAATTTATCCTCTGCCAAGGTGATCGTTGCGGTACCGATTTTTGTCCCTTTATCCATAGGTGCTTGGATCTCATTGTCAGTGACTTGCTTTTTGTCAAGAGTTGGAGTGATTGTTAATTTTCCAGTATCCATATCGTTTCGTACCCATACTTTTACAGGACTTTTAAGCACAACGGGCACTGTTGATTCTTTTCCGTCTTTTACATCAATGGTTTTTAGACTAGGGATACTTGCATTGGCTTTTCCAAGCTCTTTTTCTGACCAATTGTCGTAGCAATAGTCCATCAAGCGGGCTGTTTCATTGAAACGGGCACTTGGGTTTTCCGCATGGCCGTCTGCATTCAATACGACAGTGATGATCCGTTGATCGTTTTTAGTGATCGTACCGACGAAACAGGCACCTGCAAGCTCAGTCGTACCAGTTTTTAATCCGTCCACGCCTTCTTTATAATTCACGAATCCTGGGAGCATCCAGTTCCAGTTGACCATTTCCACTGGTGATTGCGTGTTTTCGCCAAACATTTGTGTCGTAGTGCTAGATACGTCCAGTATTTCTGGAAAATCCAAGATCAAATGACGGGCCACGATGGCCACATCTTGAGCAGACATTTGATTTTCGTCGTTTTCTCCAGTACCTTCTGGTCGGTTTTCGCCAAGATAAGAGTTATTCAGTCCTGATGCATTAACGATCGTTGCATCTTTGATTCCCCAATCTTTCAATTGTTCTTTCATTCGTTCAGTGAATTTTGCTTCGCTGCCAGCAATTTTTTCTGCCAAGGCAACCATTGAAGCGTTGGCTGACTGGATGATTGCAGAGTCGAATAATTCTTTAACAGTGTAGGTATTTTCTTTATGCAAAGGAACATTTG
The DNA here is from genome assembly GCF_032465635.1 of Enterococcus sp. 2STP. Taxonomy (NCBI): domain Bacteria; kingdom Bacillati; phylum Bacillota; class Bacilli; order Lactobacillales; family Enterococcaceae; genus Enterococcus; species Enterococcus sp. 2STP. Next base: position 25,879 of record NZ_JAWDJH010000026.1, on the reverse strand, counting down.
ATAAATCTGGGGTGACACTTAAATTTTCTGCATAATCTGAAATCGAAACTTTATCATCCCATGATAGTTTCCCTTCTTTTACTTGATCAAGGACGATGTAAAGACCGATGATTTTTGTGATTGAAGCGATCCCCATGGTTTTTTCTCCATCTTGATCATAAAGAATCTTACCGCTTTGCGCATCTACAGCAAAGGCTGCTTTTGCATTTACTTTGAAAGTATCTTCAGCTTGCACAGCAACAGCTGGTAGAAAAGAAGCAAGGCAAAGAATGAGACTAGCCAATAATAGGACTAGACGTGTTTTTTTTATGGACATATCCGATCTCCTTGTATTTAATTTGTTTCGCTACAAATTAAAATTTTATCAGAGAGGGAAGAGAGTTTCAATGTTTCTGAAAAAAACTTTAGGATAAGAACGCGCGTTATGAAAAGGTTAGCGGTCATTTTTCCGTACTTTTACAGGGACAGGCTGTTTTTCCGCCTCTAATAAGCGGGAAGCGCTGAAAGCAAATAAGCTGATGATACTTAATAAACTAAAAATCATAATCAAATGCATAAGGTCCACCTCTTTTGGTCTTTTTCTTAGTCTAGCAGCCTTTCATGAAGAATAGTTGAAGACTGTGCCTAAATAATTGAGGAAATTATGAAGATAACTTAAAAAAATTGCAAAATACCCAACTAAAGAAACCGTTTTATTTTTTTAGATACGTTTTATTGTATGGAAAAATAGTGTTGTGGTAGACTTTAGATAGACACAAAGGAATGATTTTTTTAGGAGGGGTACGTTTATGGCAAAAAAGGATAAAGAACTATTGTCACAATTGACTTCAGAAGGCGCTAAAGGACCGTTCGTCACGATCATGCTGAATACGCATGTCGCACATCAAGATGTGGAAAAAGATCAAATCAAATTCAAAAATTTTGCAAAAGAAGCAAAGAAACGTTTTGAAAAAAAATATTCCGAGCATGACTGGTCCCCGTTCCAAGAAAAAATTGAAAATTTGTTAGGAGATCCTTCGTTTTGGCGTAGTGCAACTACGAGTGTAGCGGTCATTATAACTGCTGATCAAACCTATATCCATCGTTTGAGTATCCCGGTAGACGATCAATATTATGTAAGTGATCTTCCTTATTTACTGGCCATTATCAAAAATGGACAGTTCAACTATTCCTATTATCTGTTGGGATTGAACCGCGACTCCATGAAATTGTATGAAGTCAGCAACAAACAAGTAAAAGAAGTGTCTCTACCAGAAGGGGCACCGGTCGATGTCGTTACTGCATTGGGATCTGAACTGACAGGTGGCGGTTTGAACTTCTCTTCTAATGGAGGGGGCGGTGCCCGAGATGGCGTGACTTTCCATGGCGTGAATCCAAAAGATGAAGAAGTAGAAATCGATTGGGTCAACTATTACCAAGCAGTTGATACGTACTTGAAGGATTCTTTCGAAAATCCTGAACAATGGCCGATTTATTTATTCGCTCTACCAGAAAATCAGACGATGTTCAAAAAAATCGCCAAAAATCCTTACTATTGTGCAGACGTTGCGATTTCTGCTTCTCCAGCACAACTATCCTTTAGAGATATCGAAGAAGGAGCGAAGAAGCTGTCAAGTGAACTAGCAGCTCAAGAATCAAAAGAGTACAATAAACTTTTAGATAAGAAATTCATCGATCAGTTAGTTGATATCGTTCCAGCTGCGAAAGAAGGAAAAGTATCCCATTTGTTTATCGCTACGTCAAACTTAGCTGATGGTTTCGGAGAAGATCCTGAAACAGAATATGATCGGCGTCAAGTGCTGAATGCTTTGGCAGACGATGTGATCATTAATGGTGGGAAAGTGTTTATTTTGGATCAAAAAGATGCGCCAGATGAAAAGAGTCTGACAGCGATTCTTCGTTATTAAAAGAGGTTGTGAAATCAGTGTTTTGACCTGAGTATTAGAGAGGAAAAGCTGTTCTGCATCAAGAAATAAGAAGAGATTTACGAAAATTATTTCTCAAATTTTTGTGAAATTTCGGCTTATTTCCGAAGAAGTTACTTCTGGAACATCGTTTATCAAGAGGTCGTGACATCGTCACGACCTCTTTTTTGACGATTATGATACAAAAAACACCATTTATGAATGAAATGCAAATAACGGTCGTTCTTGAGATATGATTTTAATTGGGAAAAACTTATCGATAAGGAGGTCTTTATGAAAAAAAGACTGTTATGGTGTTTGCTGTCTCTATCCCTAAGTTTAACAAGTCAACCAGTTTTTGCAGAAGAAACACAGCGTTCTCTAAGCACAGGCGCACGTATGTACAAAAATATTTATGCGCAGACATCAGCGTTTGATTCTGCGTTCCCTGAAACAGAAGAACGGGCTTTGCAGCCAAGATTTGGTTATTTTTGGTATTGTCCGTCATGTGATTACGAAAGCTGCTGGCATTTTTTCCATTCAACAGCTGCAGCTTTTGCTGTTACCCATGCTCAGAAATATGATGGGCATCATCCTGTCATTTATGAGGTATAGGTATGAACAAAAAAGAAAAATTAATCTCGTTGATCGTATTGGTTTGCCTTGTTCTTCTGGTCACTGTCATAGGCTATCAGAAATACCATGAGAACATCAGACCTACTAAAGAGTCTTCCCCATCCTCAACCGTTGAAACAGAAACAATAAATAGTCAGACAGAATAATTTTTTTAGTTTAAAGAGGTGCAAAGGATCGAAAGAGGGGTATCTGAACAATAGAACGTTTGTCATTAAGAAAGTTCGGTTTTTCACTTGATGTAATCGCTGAGAAAACATTTTTTTATAAAAAAATATCGAAAAACTCTAGCGTTTTTGTAAACGGTATGATATACTGTAGAAGTAGTTTTTGTTCGGTAATCTGTGGTAGCTTGTTTCAAATAAACATCTTCCAGATATACACCATTCAAGTAATTGCAAAATATGTGTTGAAACACAAGGAGGATTTTTATTATGGAAACAGGTACAGTAAAATGGTTTAACTCAGAAAAAGGATTTGGATTCATCACTGCAGAAAACGGAAACGATGTATTCGTTCATTTCTCAGCTATCCAAGGCGACGGATTCAAAACTTTAGAAGAAGGCCAAACAGTAACTTTCGACGTTGAAGAAGGTCAACGCGGACCTCAAGCAACAAACGTTACTAAAGCTTAATTTACCTATACTAAAAATAAAAGTCCAGACATTTACGTGTCTGGGCTTTTTTGTCTTTTTTTCCTTAAAAAGCGATGAGAGTATTTTTCTGCACTTTGTAGTATAATTTCAAAAGAACATTAGAGGCAGGAGAAGAGGAAGTTATTTTGAAACCAAGAACTTATGCAGTCGTTGATATCGAGACGACTGGGACGAATCCAAAAGAAGATCGGATCATCCAATTTGGCTGCGTCATGATTGAAGCTGGTCGGATCACTTCACGTTTTTCGATCGATATTCATCCAGGGCGGAAGATTTCAAAACAAATCCAGCATTTAACAGGGATCACGAATCAACGCGTCCAAAAAGCGCCTTATTTTGAAGATGTCGCCCAAACGATTTACAATCTTTTGGCAGACACCATATTTGTCGCGCATAATATTTATTTTGATTATAATTTTTTGAACCATGAACTCATGCGATGCGGACTTCCTAGTTTGAAGATACCGGGCATCGATACCGTAGAACTTGCACAAATTTTCTTGCCGACGGAACCAAGTTTTCGCTTAGCTGATTTGTCAGAAAGCCTTGGCTTTATTCATGAGAATCCTCATCAGGCGGATAGTGATGCCGAAGTGACAGGTCAGCTTCTTTTACTGATCGAAGAACGAATGAGGAAATTGCCGATCATCACATTAGAGCAGATTGCACGATTAAGTAGCCATACAGGAATGGATACGAGTCGTTTCATTTACCACGTGCTTGAAGAAATGAAAGAAAACCCGGAGCCCCTTGATCTCTCATTAGAAATCATCGATGGGCTAGCTTTGCAGAAAAAAGAAGTGGAGCTATTCACATCCGTCCATTATGGCGAGCGGACATATCCAAGAAAAAAACAAGCAAAAGAAAAAATGTTTGGTAAAACACTGATGTATCGAAAAGAACAGAACAGGCTGATGAATGCTGTCTACGACCATTTCACAAAAGATGAATCAAAAGATTTGATGATCGAAGCAGCTACAGGAATGGGCAAAACGATTGGTTATCTGTTGCCTTTGAGTTATTTGGCTACACCTGAAAAACCAGCTGTCATCAGCACCGTTTCGCTTGTTTTGCAGCAGCAGATCATGGAAAAAGACATTCCATTACTGAATCAATTGCTAGATCAGCCGATACAACCTGTGATTATCAAAAGCTATCGCCACTATATTGATTTACAGCGTTTTAAAGGTACACTTGTGGAACCGCCGGGACAAAAACAATATGCTTTGTACCAAATGGCTGTCTTAGTTTGGCTAACACAAACGAAGACCGGTGATTTGGATGAATTACATTTAACCAATCTGAACCATGCATTCTTTGCAGATGTCGCGCACAGAGGCACTGGGTTTTTAGCAAGGAATCAGTCGTTTTACAAACAAGACTTTGTGCGTTTCTTGCAAAAGAAAATCAAACAAAGCAATTTTTTGATAGTCAACCATGCATTTTTAGTACAAGAAACACAGCGAAAAGAACCATTGCTTCCAGCTAGTCCTTATTTGTTGATTGATGAAGTGCATCATTTGCCGGAAATTGCTGAAAAAGTAAATGACAAACGACTAAGTATTAACTACTTCCATAAACAAATCCAACAACTGGAAGAGCCGAATCAGTTATTTGACCGCATACAAAGTTATTTGCCGAAGGAACATGAAGCCTTGCGCTGGTTGTCGATTTATCGAGAAGAACTCTCTGCACTATGCGAAGCGCAGATTTGTGTGGCAGAGGGATTAATGAACTTAGTAAGCAGCAAGCAGCCTAACGGACAATATCCAGAAGAAGTCATGATGACAAAAGAAATGTTGGATCAGCTGCCACTGGAATCTGGAACAGCAATGGATCATCTGCAACTTTTTTATCAAGAGATCCAACAACTACAATCACAGATGCGCTTGACTTTTGAGATTATCCAAGAAAGTTGGACCAACCAGATGCGGATCGATTTAGCAAGTTTATATAGCTTATTTGATCAATTAGACAAGCAATACTTGCTGATGGACCAATGGCTAGAAGACTGGCGAGATCATTTGATCCATTGGTTCGTTCCCGGGAATACAGCACAGCAGATGATTTTTCATCTCCATGATTTTCAAGCAGCTATGTTGCCGTCAACTGTGTGGTATCCTCGATATGACCATATTCTTTATATTGGAGGAACACTGAAGATCGGACCTAATCGACAGTATCTCTCTAAACGACTTGGCATTGAAGCAGCACCTCTTAAAGTGATTGCTTCTCCTTATGATTACGAGAAACAGGCAAGAATCTATGTGCCGAAAGAAGCACCTGCAGTCCATCAAGTCAGCAATCAAGCATATATCGATTATTTAGAAGTAGCACTCACAGGATTGATTGAACAAGAAGATCGGCCGATCCTTGTTTTATTCACTTCTCATGATGTTTTACAAAAGATATATCAGAAAATGCATTTGTCTATGCTAGAAAAAGGACGTGAAATTCTTGCTCAAGGATTTGGCGGAAGTCGGGAAAAACTTTTGAAACGCTTCATTTTGTCAGAAAAAAGCGTCTTATTTGGTGCTGACAGCTTTTGGGAAGGTGTAGATTTACCTGGAGATGCTTTGCAGATTGTTGTAGTCACACGTTTACCCTTCGACAACCCGTTACGTCCGATGGTCAAAGCTAGGAATGCTTATCTGGAATCAGAGAGGATCAATCCTTTTTATCAGGAATCCGTGCCTAAAGCAGCTTTGAAGTTACGCCAAGCATTAGGTCGTTTGATAAGGACGGAGACAGATCGTGGCGTATTACTTATTTTGGATCGGAGATTAGTCACTGCAAAATATGGTGCACGAATCATCCATGCATTACCGAAAAAAGTACCGATAAAAGAGCTAGCTATGGATGAAATCTATCAGGATATCCATGAATTCTTAAAGAAAAATGAAGAAGGAAGTTAAAGGTGCCGTCTTTTTTCATCATTAAAATCTGCTATAATGAAAAGGAATGAAGATAAAGGAGCGACGACCCTTGAAGAAAAAACAGACAAAGGAAAAAACGATTAATCGCGTATTGCTTGGCTTGATCGTATTTTTATTAGCGGTCATCGTGATCAGCTCGATTTTTTACTTGCGTTCCAGTCGTCCGGCGGTCCAGGCGAAAAAAGAAGCAGTAGAAATCGCAAAGAAATATGCAAATCTCGAGGAAGCCGATCATTTTTACTGGTTTACTCGAAAGAAAACGTACTTTTCATTGACGGGTACGAATGATAAAGGAAAAGAAATCGCCGTTATCATTCCTAAATCTGGTGAAAAAGTAAAAGTATTGGATCAAACGAAGGGATTGACTGAAAACGAAGCGAAACAAACAATTGCTGCAGCTCATCCTGAAATCCAAATCGAAAAAGCAGCTTTAGGAATGTACGATGATCAGCCTGTATGGGAAGTAGTAGGAAAAGAAACAAATGGAAAATTGAATTATTACCTGATTGGTTTTGAATCAGGAGATGAAGTCAAGACAATCAAGGGAATTTAATAGGTAAAGGAATGAATGGGATGGAGTTATCAAAAAGAACGAAACGATTAGAACCATCTGTTACTTTGGCAGCTGCGGCAAAAGCCAAGGCGTTAAAAGCAAAAGGAAGAGATGTGCTGAGTTTGACTGTGGGAGAACCGGATTTTGCGACACCAGAAAACATCCAAGAAGCAGCAATCGAAGCAATCCGCAACGGAAAAGCTAGCTATTATACACCAACAGCAGGAATCCCAGAACTTCGGCAGGCGATCGTTGATTATCTGAAGAAAAATGATGGACTTGTCTATGAATCTTCACAAACGGTCGTAACAGATGGCGCGAAATTTGCTTTGTATACACTTTTTCAAACAATCCTGGACCCGCAAGATGAAGTCATCATTCCTGTGCCTTATTGGGTCAGTTACGGCGAGCAAGTGAAACTGGCAGAAGGCCTGCCTGTCTTTGTGAAAGGGAAAGAATCTAATAACTGGAAAGTTACTGTTGAACAGTTAGAACAAGCACGTTCAGGAAAAACAAAAGCCGTGATCATCAATTCGCCATCGAATCCGACTGGAATGATTTATAGCAAGAATGAACTGAAGGCAATTGGTGAATGGGCAGTAAAAAATGATATTTTGATAGTTGCTGATGATATTTATGGTCGTTTAGTTTATAATGGCAATGAGTTTACTCCAATTGCAACGATTTCAGAAGCAATCAAAAATCAGACCATCATCATCAATGGCGTGTCTAAGACCTATGCGATGACAGGCTGGCGCATCGGTTATGCGGTTGGGAATCCTGAAATTATTAATGGGATGATCGCTGTTGCTTCCCAATCAACTAGCAATCCGACAGCAGTCAGTCAATATGCAGCTGTTGAAGCATTGAAAGGCGAGCAAGATACAGTGGAAGAAATGCGGAATGCCTTTGAAGAACGCCTGAATACGTTATATCCGCTTGTGGCAGAACTGCCAGGTGTTTCTCTTGAAAAGCCGCAAGGAGCTTTTTATCTTTTTCCTAATGTAAAAGAAACGCTACGCATGTGTAAGTATGAGAATGTCACAAAATGGGTAGAAGATCTTTTAGAAGAAACAGGGGTAGCACTTGTGACTGGCGAAGGCTTTGGGGCACCAGAAAATGTCCGCATGAGTTATGCGACTGATCGTGCTACGTTAGAAGAAGCGGTACGCAGAATCAAGCAATTTATTGAGAGTAAAAGTCAAAATTAATCCTGAAGAAATTCAAGGAATATAAAAGGAGAGTCATACGTGGAACAAATTCAAATCATCGATTCGAAAAACCATGTGGGAGAAACAGTAACAATCGGCGCTTGGGTCGCAAATAAACGATCAAGCGGAAAAATCGCATTTTTACAATTAAGGGACGGAACAGCCTTTTTCCAAGGGGTGGTTGTAAAAAGCGAAGTGCCAGAAGAGGTTTTCCAAACAGCTAAAAATCTGCACCAAGAAACATCTGTGCTAGTAACTGGAGAAATCCGTGAAGACAGCCGTTCAAAATTCGGTTATGAAATCGGGATTACAAATGTGGAAGTAGTAAGCGAGAGCCACGATTATCCGATCACACCAAAAGAACACGGAACAGATTTCTTGATGGATCATCGTCATTTATGGCTACGTTCTTCAAGACAACATGCGATCATGCAAATCAGAAATGAAATCATTCGTGCAACGTATGAATTCTTTAATCAACATCATTTTGTCAAAATCGATCCGCCAATCTTGACTGGTTCAGCACCAGAAGGCACTACGGATTTATTTGAAACAAACTACTTTGATCAAAAAGCCTATTTATCTCAAAGTGGCCAATTATATATGGAAGCTGCTGCTATGGCTTTCGGAAAAGTCTTTTCATTCGGTCCGACTTTCCGTGCTGAAAAATCAAAGACACGCCGTCACTTGATTGAATTCTGGATGATCGAACCAGAAATGGCCTTCACTCACCAAGAAGAAAGTTTAGAAGTACAGGAGCAATATGTAGCCTTCTTAGTACAAAATGTTTTAGATCATTGCGAATACGCATTGGATGTACTAGGACGAGACAAAGAAGTCTTAAAAACTTATACAAAATTGCCATTCCCTCGTATTACTTACGATGATGCAATCGAATTACTGAAGAAAAATGGATTTGATGACATCGAATGGGGCGAAGATTTTGGTTCACCTCATGAAACGTTCATTGCAAATTCATTCGAACAACCTGTCTTTATTCTAAACTATCCAAAAGCCATCAAGCCATTCTACATGAAACCACATCCAACAAGAGAAGACGTGGTGATCTGTGCAGATATGATCGCACCAGAAGGCTACGGTGAAATCATTGGCGGAAGCGAACGGGCAACGGACTATGATTTCTTGTTAGAACAAATCCGTAATCACGGTTTGGATGAAAAAGAATATTCATGGTACCTTGATTTACGTAAATACGGTTCTGTTCCGCACTCTGGCTTTGGTCTAGGTCTTGAACGAACAGTCACTTGGATTGCTGGTATCGACCATGTGCGTGAAGCTATTCCATTCCCACGTTTGTTGAACCGAATTTATCCATAAGAAGTGATGAAAAAGCTGTTTAGTTTCGAGTATTAAGAAAAATTTTGTGAAAATGGCTTTCCACATTTTTGCATAAATTTGGCTTAATACCGAGAAACTGGCTTTTGAACACCGTTTAAGGAAGAGGTTGTGAAATCAGTGCCTTGACCTGAGTATTAGAGAAACAAAACGGAAAAATAGCTTCTCATATTTTACCGTTTTTTGAGCTAATATCGAGGGTCAGCTGATTGAACACCGTTTATTCTAAAAAAGAACTGCGAACTCTCGCAGTTCTTTTTTTAAAATATGGCATAAAGGAAGTTTCCAGCAGACAAGAGAAGAGAGCAAAAGAAATTGCTATTTTCTTCACAAGGTTCTATAATGAAATCGCAATCAATCAAACATATACAAAGAAGGCGATTCAAATGGAAATTCGATTTGATGATGCTTCTGCTGCTGAAATAAAGCAGCATCTAGCACCTGGAAACAAACTAATATTAACATTCGAAGATGGAGTAGGTCCGTATTCTCAGCATGCAATGATCCACATGCAAGTTCAATTCACCCTTGGAATCATCGGATCAGATATGTCGACAGAAAGTTATGACCAATCTATCCCAAGCAATCTAGGAGAGATATTAGTAAAGGGATATTCGTTGGCAGACTTAGATGAGCATATGAATATACGTTTTGATGCTTCTCATCATATTTTGAGTTTGACGGGCGACAGTGGGCTGATTGACGGAAACTTAGGTCTGATCGATTTCACTGAATCAAACAACGAAGGAATCAAGAAAAATCCGGCACGTTAAGAAAAAAGCATAAAAAACTAGGCACTTGCTGAGTATTCATCCAATCGTTTGAGGAAACTAGGCGGGTGTCTTTTTTTATACATCTATTTTCTCTTTCGTCTTGGTAGAGCTTATGGGATAATATAAAGAAGAAAATCGTCGTTTTATTCAAAAAGGAGTTTTTGACAAATGAAAACACGCGTGTTATTTATTGGTGACAGCATTACAGACGCAGGAAGAGACCGTTCAGAAGCAACGGATCTAGGTAAAGGGTATCCGCTTTTGATTGCCGGGAAACTAATCTCACAATATCCAACGATGGAATTTGAATGTATAAACCGTGGGATAGGAGGAGACAAAATTGCAGATCTGCAAGCACGCTGGCAAGAAGATTGTTTAGCTCTGCAACCTGATTATGTATCGATTTTGATTGGAATCAATGATACGTGGCATAATACTGGAGATCAAGCTATATTCGGCACTGAGAAATCTGTGCAGCAATTTGAATCCGTTTATCGAGAGTTACTAAATGAACTTCAAGCAGCTGGAATCTGCAATATCGTATTAATGGAGCCTTTTGTACTTCCTGTGACAAATGATCGTTATGGGTGGCGCAAAGACTTAGACCCTAAGATCCAAATCGTTCGTAAACTCGCAAAAGAATATGGCACATTGCTGATTCCTTTAGATGGAATATTCAATGCTTTAGGAATCGCTTATGGTTTTTCGAAATATACAAAAGAAGATGGCGTGCATCCAACGATTGGCGGACACGAGATTATTGCACAAAGTTGGATAGATGCGATTTCCGCAGTTGATTTTTTTAGTGGAAATAAAAATGAACGAAAGAAAAGGGAGAAATGATGGAAATACGAAGGGCAGTAAAAGAAGATCTCCCTCAAATCAATCAGCTGATTACTGATCATCCAGAATCATTCGTAAAAGTAAAAACGGCAGCTGAACTACATGATAGGAATAAACTATTGATCGTTGCTGTAACAAAAGAAAACCGGATCATCGGTTTTGCGCAAGCAGATGAACAGCAATCAGAAGAACGGGTGGATCAGCGACCAGCAGGAAAACTAATCCAACACACATTAGTAACAAAAGAAAAAACGGAAGAAATCCAAAAAAGATTTGCGGAATACTTGATGCTGGAAGCTAAAAAACGAAAAATCAAATCGTTTTTTGTCCAGTTCTAATTAAAAACAGTAATAAAAGGAGAAATACAATGAGTTGTTTAGGAAATGTCATCTGGTTCATATTTGGCGGACTAATTGGGGGTCTTAGCTGGTTAGCAGCAGGGGTACTTTGGTGTATCACGATCATTGGTATCCCTATCGGTATGCAGTGTTTTAAAATCGCCTCCCTTTCTTTTGCGCCTTTTGGCAAAGAAGTAATTTACCACCAGTCCGGCATGTCATTGATTGTCAACATCATCTGGCTGATCGTTTCAGGTCTCCCAATTGCTCTTGGACATGTCGTCAGCGGCATCCTTCTATGTATCACGATTATAGGGATACCATTTGCAAAGCAATCTTTCAAACTTGCTCGATTGGCGTTGATGCCATTTGGTGCAGAGATTATATAAGTCAGGATGTTCTAAAAGAGTGTCCTAAACATGTTATATGAACGAGAGAACTGGATGAAACACAACTATCACGTGTTTGATCTGGTTCTTTTTATGTTTTGAAAACTCATTTTTTCTTTCGGATACCTTGACATATGAATAACCATTCATTTATAATCAGTTATGAAGAGATATTCATATGTTAAAGCGAGGAGGTCATTAAAATGAAAAGTTACAGATTAGAAGGTTTAGACTGTGCGAACTGTGCGATGAAAATCGAAAAAGGAGTCCAGCAAATCGATGGAGTCAAGGAAGCAACGGTAAATTTCACTTCTGGAAAACTAACGATTGACGTAGAGGAAGACCGATTAGCTACGGTTGAACAGGAAACAAAAAAAGTAGTGAAAGAATTAGAACCAGATGTCAAGGTAACAGAAATAGACAAGGAAAAAGTATCTGAACATGGAAATGAAAAAGAGAGAAACACGCTGATCCGGATTTTATTTTCACTTGCAGGTATCGCTGTCTTGCTATTATTTGATTTTAATGAACCAATTCGTTTGATAGGGTATTTATTGATTTATCTGCTGATAGGATATGATGTAGTGAAAAAAGCGGTGATGAATATCGTCAAAGGACAAATCTTTGATGAAAATTTCCTCATGTCTGTTGCTACAATCGGCGCTATGTTGATCGGTGAATATCCAGAAGCCGTAGCAGTGATGCTATTTTATCAAATCGGCGAATATTTCCAAGGATTGGCAGTCAATCATTCAAGAAAATCGATTCGTGAATTGATGGCTATCCGTCCAGAAACAGCGCACATACAGACAGCAGAAGGATTGATGACCGTGAATCCTGAAGACGTGCGGATTGGTCAGTATGTACTTGTTAAGCCTGGTGAACGTGTACCGTTAGATGGAACGATCATCGAAGGAGAATCATTAGTCGATACATCCGCACTTACAGGTGAATCCGTTCCTAAATCTGTATATGTTGGCGAAACAGTATTAAGTGGATTTATCAATAAAAATAAACCATTTTTAGTTCAAGTAGAAAAATCCTATGAAAATTCTACCATCAGTAAATTATTAGAATTAGTAGAAAATGCCAGCAGCAAAAAAGCACCAGCTGAAAATTTCATTACCAAATTCGCGCGATATTATACACCAGTCGTTGTAGGGTTGGCCGTCTTATTGGCTGTTTTACCTCCAATAGTTTCTGGAGCGGCGTTTTCTGAATGGATCTATCGGGCGTTGACATTTTTAGTGATCTCATGTCCATGTGCATTAGTGATTTCCGTACCACTTAGTTTCTTTGGTGGGATCGGCGGAGCAAGTAAAATTGGTGTATTAATAAAAGGCTCAAATTATTTGGAATTGCTTGCACAAACTGAGACAGTGGTATTCGATAAAACTGGCACATTAACGAAAGGCGACTTTTCGATCCAGACGATCGATCCAACAGGAATTGATCCAAAGAAATTTATGCAATATGTTGCAAGTGCAGAACAGTTTTCTACACATCCGATTGCGCAATCCGTTTTAGAAGGCTACGAAGGTCCGCTTTTACCGGCAACAAATATCCAAGAATTTGCAGGTGAAGGGATCTTAGCTGAAGTTGACAGCAAACAAATAATAGTAGGTAATCACAAATTGATGGAAAGGTTTGAGATCTCTTTTCCTTCAAGTCAAGAAATCGGTACATTGCTTTATATAGCAATCGACCAAAGTTATAGTGGTTATCTTGTCATTGCGGATACCTTGAAAGAAGATGCCGTAGACGCATTGGTTCAACTAAAACAGGCTGGTGTCAAGCACACAGTCATGTTGACAGGTGATTCGAAAAAAATCGCTGATCATATCGGGAAGCAAGTTGGCGTGGACAAGATATACAGTGAACTACTCCCAGAAGATAAAGTACAGCGGTTAGAGGAAATCTTACAAAGAAGCAATAAAAAGACCGCCTTTGTCGGAGATGGAATCAACGATGCACCAGTGCTAGCAAGAGCAGATGTAGGGATTGCAATGGGTGGGTTAGGAAGCGATGCTGCAATTGAAGCAGCAGATGTAGTCATCATGAACGATCAACCATCGAAGATTGCAGATGCGATCCAGTTAGCAAAGAAAACATTGAAGATCGTCAAGCAGAACATTGTTTTTGCTATTGGGATAAAAATATTGGTACTTGCCTTAGGTGCTTTTGGTTTTGCAACAATGGGAGATGCAGTATTTGCAGATGTCGGGGTAACAGTCCTAGCTGTTTTGAATGCCATGCGAAGCTTACATGTAAAAAATAAATATTGACCAGTAGAGAGGACGAATGAACGTCCTCTTTTTTTATACCTTTTTCTTAATAAAAGAATACAAAGAAAATGGCTAAGATTATAAAATAACTGATGTTTTTAATTTTGCAGAAAATTCAAAATTGCTTTAAATACAATAAAATCAATGAAATCAAAGAAAACAACTCCTTTTTTTGATGGAAAAAATATGAAAAAATGATGTGTATTAAATAAAAGAATACACACATAAAATAACGCTGTCTTGTAAGTTTGTTAAAAATTGAATATGATTACATTTGGTTAACAAATTTTTATTATAAAGGAGAGAACGAATGAACAATAAACAATTACGCTGGTTCACTGTTGCGTTAATTGCATTCAACATGGTTTGGGGCATGGGGAATGTAGTTAATAACTATGCCCAGCAAGGAGTATCAGTTGTCACCTCTTGGCTATTGATTCTAGCCATTTATTTCATTCCATACGCATTGATCGTTGGACAATTAGGATCAGCCTTCAAGGATAGTAAAGGAGGCGTCAGTTCATGGGTCGAAAATACGACATCCAATAAACGGCTGGCATATTATGCTGCTTGGACTTACTGGGTCGTGCATATTCCTTATTTGGCACAAAAACCTCAAGCCATCCTGATTGCAGGGGGTTGGGCGGTCCAAGGAAACGGAAATATCGTAAATACGATGTCAGTCCAAATGGTAGCAGTTATTTCACTTATTATATTTCTTGCCTTTTTATATTTATCAACAAAAGGACTTTCTACGTTGAAAGTGATCGGCGGATTAGCCGGAACAGCGATGTTCGTTATGTCGATCCTATTTATTCTTTTAGCAGTAACGGCACCGTTCATCAACCCAACGATGGAATTTGCCACACCGCATATGAATCAAGTGAAAACATATATTCCAACCTTTGACTTCAGTTATTTCACAACCGTCTCTATGTTAGTGTTTGCAGTTGGAGGAGCGGAAAAAATATCCCCTTATGTCAACTCTACAAGAAACCCTGCAAAAGAATTTCCTAAAGGGATGATTTTCTTAGCAGCAATGGTAGGGATTTGTGCTGTATTAGGTTCAGTCGCAATGGGCATGCTGTTTGCTAGCGATAATATCCCTAAAGACTTGATGGCAAATGGGGCATACAGTGCTTTTCAAATTTTAGGTAATTACTATGGTATCGGTAACTCATTGATGATTATTTACGCATTGACAAATATGATCGGGCAAATCTCCGCATTAGCCTTTTCAATCGATGCACCGTTAAAAATCTTGTTAGCAGATGCAGATCCAGAATTCGTACCAAACTGGCTACGTAAACGTAGTCATAAAGGTACATTAGTAAACGGCTATCTTTTGACAGGTATCCTAGTAGGAATCATTATTTTGCTGCCAATCTTCGGTATCAAAGATATGAATGAATTAGTTAAATGGTTGACGAACTTGAACTCAGTTGTTATGCCAATGCGTTACCTATGGGTATTCTTGGCGTATATGATGTTGAATAAAGCTTATAAGAAATTCAATTCTGAATATAAATTTGTCAAAAATCCAAAAATCGGGTTTATCTTCGGTGCTTGGTGCTTTGCCTTCACTGCGTTCGCCTGTATCTTAGGAATGGTGCCAAAAGTAGATTATACTGCGGATCCTAAAGCATGGTGGTTCCAGCTATTCACGAATATCATCACACCAATCGTCTTGATCTTATTAGGCATGATCTTGCCGGCCATCGCTCGTCGAGACAAAAATAAAGAAATCACTGAGCCAGAAACTGTGGTTCAGCCTTAAAATAAAATTACTTCTTGCAAGAGTTGGCGTGTAGAGCCAACTCTTGTTTTTTTGTGGCGTTATAAATGGTATGATCGAACCAAATTCCAAAGAGAAGTGAGGGAGGAACATGAAGATCATCGTGATTGGACAAAGTGGGTCGGGAAAATCGACCCTCGCAAGGAAGATCAAAGAAATCACGGGCTTTCCGCTACTGCCGCTAGACCTTTTATGGCATACAACAGATTACAGTATTCAGGCAAAAAAGTGGTTTTTGCAAGAACAGCAATCGTTTATGGTATCTAATCCGTCATGGATCGTTGAAGGAAATTATACTTCTACGTTAGAAGTGAGAATCAAAGAAGCAGATAAAATCATTTGGCTTAAAGTGCCGCGTTATGTCGCCATCTACCGAGTAGTTTGGCGTTCTCTAAAAAGAAAGATAAACAAAAAATCACGGCCAGATATGCCTGAAGCATTTACAGAGAAACTAAATAGGGAATACGTAGAATTTTTATCTTTTATCTGGCATTTTGAAGAAAACAATGAACCGAAAATACAACAGCTGATCCAAGAAAACCATGCACGAAACAAACTGATCATCCTTAAAACAAGAGGGGAAAAACAAGAATTTTTAACTAAATTGAAAATAGAGAGCAAAAATAATTGACAGTTTTTGTTTACAAGTGTAATCTGTATTCATAAGTTATTGATTACATTTGTAAACGAAAGGTGTGAAATAAATGGAGAAAGTCAAAACGCCGGTAAAAATCAGCGATTCAGAATGGGAGATCATGCGAGTTATTTGGACACTTGGACAGACGACTGCTCAAGAAATCACGCAGATCTTAGCTGATTCAATGGATTGGAAACCAGCAACGATCAAAACTTTGTTGGGACGTTTGGTAAAAAAAGAAGTGATCTGGACAGAACAAGAAGGAAAAAAATTCATTTATCATCCAGCTGTCTCAGAGATGGAAACAGTTCGTAGTGCGACGGAAAATCTTTTTTCCCATATCTGTGCAAAAAGGATTGGAGAGACGATTGCGGATCTAGTAGAAGAAGCTACTTTGACTCAAGAAGATATCAATGAAATCTTGAAACAATTAGAACAAAAGCAACCAGTCGAAACAATCGAATGTAACTGTATCCCAGGTCAATGTGAATGTAAACAACATCAATAGGAGGAAGAAAAAATGAAACAACAATTTTCAATCGAAGGTATGAGCTGCAATCATTGTGTTGCAAGAGTCGAAGAAGCGGTAAGCGCACTTGACGGCGTACAGAAAGTAAAAGTGAACTTGAAAAAAGCAAACGGTACAGTCAAGTTTGATGAAACAAAAGTCCAATCCGAAAAGATCTGTCAAGCAATCAATGGATTGGGATATAAAGCAGAGGTGATTTGATGGCAGCAGCAGAAACCAAAATGGACACATTCGTCATTACAGGTATGACTTGTGCAAATTGTTCTGCTAGGATCGAAAAAGAGCTGAACGGACAACCTGGTGTTGTCAATGCCACAGTCAACTTGGCCACTGAAAAAGCAAGTGTCAAATATGAAGGGACGACCACTGAAAAATTAATCCAAAGCGTAGAGAATATCGGCTATGGTGCGATTTTGTACGATGAAGCCCATAAACAAAAAATTGCGGAAGAAAAGCAAGCATATTTGAAAAAAATGCTATTCGATCTTGTATTGAGTACGATTTTGACTTTGCCATTGATGCTGTCAATGATTGCCATGATGTTGGGGAGCCATGCGGCAATTGTTCACTTTTTTCATCTGCCAATCGTTCAGTTAGTTCTGTCTACACCTGTCCAATTTTATGTTGGTGCTCGTTTTTATAAAGGGGCGTATCATGCAATCAAGACGAAAGCACCAAATATGGATGTACTGGTAGCAATCGGAACATCAGCTGCTTTTGCATTGAGCATTTACAACGGATTTTTCCGTGGACATCCCCAAGATCTTTATTTTGAAAGCAGCAGTATGATCATCACGTTGATTTTGCTCGGCAAATATTTGGAACATACAGCAAAAACGAAAACAGGTAATGCAATCAAACAATTGATGTCTCTTCAAACAAAAACAGCTCAAGTAATAAGAAACGGTAAAGAAGAAACGTTAGCGATTGAAGAAGTCGTCGTTGGCGATCAGCTAGTCATCCGTCCTGGTGAGCAGATCCCAGCAGATGGTCGAATCATTTCAGGAAGTAGTGCGATCGATGAAAGTATGCTTACTGGCGAAAGTCTTCCTGTAGAAAAGAATCCAGATGACACACTCTTTGGCGGAACAATCAATACGAATGGTCTGCTTCATATGGCAGTCACACAAGTTGGTAAGCAGACAGTTTTAGCTCAAATCATCCAAATGGTGGAAGACGCTCAAGGAAGCAAAGCACCAATTCAAAAAATCGCGGATCGAATCTCAGGGATTTTTGTTCCGATCGTTTTAGTCATTGCATTCATCACGCTAGTGGCGACAGGATTGATCACGGGTGATTGGCAACTTGCATTGATCCATAGCGTCTCTGTATTAGTCATTGCGTGTCCATGTGCATTAGGTTTAGCGACTCCAACAGCTATCATGGTAGGAACGGGTGTTGGCGCACGAAACGGAATCTTAATTAAAGGCGGAGAAGCATTAGAAGCAGCTGCTCACTTAGACAGCATTGTTTTGGATAAAACTGGAACGATTACAGAAGGAAAGCCCAAAGTTACAGATCTAGTCGGTTCTAAAGAAGTCCTATCTATTTTTTATACTTTAGAACAAGCTTCTGAACATCCACTAGGTAAAGCAATCGTGGAATACGGAAAACTGCAAGAAGCAGCAACATACGATATGATCGATTTTACAGCTCATCCAGGTGCTGGAATCAGCGGTACGATTAACGGAGTACGCTATTTTGCGGGTACACGTAAACGATTAATTGAATTGAACCTATCATTTGATGAATACCAAGAACACGCGTTAGAATTAGAACAGCAGGGAAAAACAGTCATGTTTTTAGCTGATGAAAAGCAAGTGATCGGGCTGATTGCCGTGGCAGATCAAATCAAACAAGAAGCCAAACAAGCAATCAAGCAGTTACAGGATAAAGGATTAGATGTCTTTATGCTGACAGGAGACAACAAACTGGCAGCCGAAACGATCGGTAAACAAGTGGGTATTGATCCAATGCACATCTTTGCCGAAGTACTTCCAGAGGATAAAGCAGCCTATGTGGAAAAACTGCAGAAAGATGGCAAAAAAGTCGGTATGGCAGGCGATGGAATCAATGATGCGCCAGCTCTCGCATTAGCTGATGTTGGTATGGCAATGGGAAGTGGAACGGACATCGCGATGGAAACAGCAGATGTAACGCTGATGAATAGTAGTTTGGCGTCCATTGCTCAAACAATCGAGTTGTCTAGAATGACATTGAGAAAAATCAAACAAAATCTTTTCTGGGCTTTTGTCTATAATACGATTGGCATTCCTTTTGCTGCATTAGGCTTTTTGAATCCAATCATTGCAGGAGGAGCGATGGCGTTTAGTTCCGTCAGTGTATTGTTGAACTCCCTGAGCTTAAATCGGCACATGAAAAAGTAAGAGAAGGGATGGAGTAAAAATGAACGGGAACGATATGGAGAAAAAACAGGAGCATAAAAAAGAAGCAGGAAACAAAGAAAGTGCTCATTCAAACGAAAAACAGATGGAGATGAAGCATGACCATAGCCAGATGGACCATTCAATGCATATGGGACATAACCATGGAGATATAGCGGACAGCAAAGAAATGAACCATTCGATGCACATGGATCACGAACATGGCGGTATGGATCATTCCATGCACATGGGGAATTTCAAACAAAAATTTTGGCTATCGCTTATCCTAGCTATCCCAATCATTCTTTTTTCACCGATGATGGGAATGGAATTTCCCTTCCAAATAACATTTCCTGGTTCGGATTGGCTCGTACTGATCTTAGCAACTATACTGTTTATCTATGGCGGACAGCCATTTTTAAGCGGAGCAAAAATGGAATTGAAACAAAAAAGTCCTGCTATGATGACGCTGATCGCGATGGGGATTACAGTTGCATATATTTATAGTGTCTATTCGTTTATCGCGAATCTGATCAATCCTCATACGCACGTCATGGATTTCTTCTGGGAATTAGCTACATTGATCGTCATTATGTTGCTAGGTCACTGGATCGAAATGAACGCTGTTTCGAATGCCAGCAATGCTTTACAAAAACTAGCAGAATTACTGCCAGAATCAGTGAAACGCTTGACGAAAGAAGGAAAAGAAGAGACAGTCTCACTAAAAGAAGTAAAGGAAGGCGATCATTTGATCGTCCGTTCCGGTGACAAAATGCCAACAGATGGTGTTATCTTGAAAGGTGAAACAATCGTTGATGAATCAGCTGTGACTGGCGAATCAAAAGGAATCAAAAAACGAGCCAATGACAAAGTGATCGGCGGTTCTATCAATGGGGATGGAACGATCGAAATCGAAGTAACTGGAACTGGTGAAAATGGGTATCTAGCGAAGGTTATGGAAATGGTGCGAAAAGCACAAGGAGAAAAATCTAAGCTAGAGTCATTATCAGACAAAGTGGCAAAATGGCTGTTTTATGTTGCCTTAACTGTCGGTATCTTGGCATTTATCGCATGGTTGTTCTTGACAGATCTTCCTAATGCATTGGAACGCATGGTGACTGTCTTTATCATCGCCTGTCCTCATGCTCTAGGTTTAGCTATCCCATTAGTTGTTGCTCGTTCCACATCGATCGCCGCTAAAAACGGATTGCTATTGAAAAACCGCAATGCACTGGAGCAAGCCAATGATCTAGATGTGATCATGTTGGACAAAACCGGGACACTGACAGAAGGAAAATTTACGGTAACGGGTGTCGAAGTTCTTGATGATGCGTTCAATAAAAATGAAATCCTTCAATATTTAGGAGCATTGGAAGCGAATGCCAATCATCCATTGGCTGTTGGCATTATGAATTATTTGAAAGAACATGAAATCAAGCCTTATCAAGCCGAAAATCTAAAAAATCTTTCAGGAGTTGGGCTAGAGGCAACAGTCAAAAACCAACAAGTGAAAATAGTTAATGAAAAAGAAGTTGAGCGTCTCGGATTAAACGTAGAACAAGCATTATTGAAACCTTACCAAGAACAAGGAAATACCATCAGCTTCCTGATTTTAGAAAATCATCTAGCTGCAATCGTTGCTTTAGGTGACGTAGTAAAAACAGAAGCAAAAGAGTTTATCCGAACATTGAAGGAAAGGAAAATCACTCCAGTCATGCTTACTGGCGACAATAAAAATGCTGCTCAAGCAGTAGCAGATTATTTAGGAATCGAAGAATATTACGGCGGTTTATTACCAGATGATAAAGAAGCTGTTGTCCAGAAATATCTTGACCAAGGGAAAAAAGTAATCATGGTGGGTGATGGGATCAATGATGCGCCAAGTTTAGCCCGTGCTTCTATTGGGATGGCAATAGGTGCAGGAACAGATATCGCGATCGATTCTGCGGATGTCGTCTTGACAAACAGCGATCCAAAAGATATTTTGCATTTCCTTGATTTAGCTAAGCAAACGCGAAAGAAAATGATCCAGAACCTCTGGTGGGGAGCAGGGTACAATATTCTCGCAATCCCACTAGCAGCCGGAATACTTGCACCAATTGGTATCCTATTAAGTCCAGCAGTTGGTGCTGTCTTGATGTCGTTAAGTACGGTAGTCGTAGCGCTGAATGCTTTGACATTGAAAATCAAATAATAATGAAAAAAGGTTGTGACAAAAAACGTGTCACAACCTTTTTTTACGAATAATCGATGCTCAATCAGCTGGTTCTCGGCATTCCAGAAGTAGATTCTCCAGGAATTTTATCTTATTTTTTGAAGCTGCTCCCTTTTGTCATAACCTTTTTGTATACCGTTTTTCTTATTATATGCGTTAGTTCTAAATAGGTTTTTTTATCAAATTTTACCGGATCTGCTTGTCGCCCATATATTTCTGCTTCATATTGAGCAGTTAATCGAATGAAACGTTGATCTAGATTGAATGTTTGTTCTATTCGTTGGCTGTATGCCTGCAAAGATTCTGCGGGGGTGCGCGGTACCAGTGTTTCCAAATGGTGGAGAAGTTTTTGATACGCAACCGCATTAGTAGAAGCAAAAAAATGAAGATAGATAAGATAACTTGTCCAGCGCAGAGATTTTCTAAATAACAATAGAAAGAACAACAAGACGGATAAACACACCCCAAGGCTGAATAAGACGATTTTATAAGACGGTGTGAGTGTCGTGTTATCTGACGAAATAGTCGCAGGTCTCTCACTGGTAATAGTTTCTGCTATATTTTCGCTTTCTTTTGGTTGTTCTTCAGCAGATTGGACGGTTTCTGTTGTTTCAGCGGCTGGTTGTGAAACAGTTGGATTGGCAAATGAAGGGGTTGGTTCAAATGGAAGCCAGCCAAACCCAGGAAAGTACACCTCTGGCCAAGAATGAGCATGACTATTGAGAATGCTGTATTCCTCATTTCCTTGCTCATCTGTACCTGTTCTAATCCCATCCGTAAAACCTTTTGTCCACCGAGCAGGGATGCCTAGTGTGCGAAGAAGGACGACCATAGAAGTTGAAAAGTTGTCACAATAGCCGACTTTTGAATCGAAGAGGAAATAATCTACATAATCGCGTTCTTTAGGCGTATGTCCGGTATCCGTTTTGGAATAGCGAAAATTCCCGCTTGTTTTCAAATACTGTTCGACAGCTTCGACTTTACGAATTAAAGTTGCTTCATTTTTGGTCAATTCGATCGCCAAGTCCTCAATGCGTTGAGGCAACCCTTTCGGCAACTGAAGATTTGTCTGTTGATTTTCTAAATCATCGGCCGCTAACTGACTGCTTTTTAATTCTTCTCTCGTAAAAGCTAATCTTTCTGTTTGTAAGGACGCCAATCGCGTCGATTCATTCGGGACAGGGATGAATCGTTGGCTTTCAGGCAAATAGTAAAGCGTTTGTCCACTGGCTAATGAAAAATCAGTCAAGGTAGTATTTCCATAAGGATAAGGTAAGAAAGCTTGGTTTTTTAGCGTCAATGTAATGTTTTCTTTTTCTTCCATAACTGTTTGGTAGCTTGTGATATCAACAGGAAATTCTTGGATTGGTTGGATGGGTGCATCCGGATCTTCTACCCATCCAGAACCGGTATAATGATTCTTATTTTCTATCTTCCAATAGCCGTTTACTTTCTGGTTCGCTGTAAAAACAACTTCACCATTATCATACAATGGACCACCAAGTTGTTCATCATTTTCACTGAAACCCGTTCTGGCACTTCCGGTTAATTGGTACTCATGGAGTGTGTCATAAAGCCCTTCATCATTAAGATATTCTCGGATCGGTTCACTCGTTTCCTCAAGAGATTGGTGTACTTTTGGGAGATATAAAGGCAAGATGGCGCTGAAAGTGAACAAACAAATAAGCAGGATCGTAGTAAACGACTGGAATCGAGCGTTTCCCGGCAACAATCGGATGGCGAAAAATTGCCTTGCTGCCAAATATACGCATAAAACAGCTACTACCGCAATCATTTCGTACAATAGTTCTTTTTCCCGAAAAACGGTAAGCATCATGAAGTAACCCATCAACGCAAGAAAGGGTGCATACCAATAATCGTAATCCACGGTCAAAGTAATAAATAAATAGATCAACAACAATATGAGAAAAAAAGCTGTCTTTTCTGGTAAATAATGAAGTTTACCTTGGGATAGATGGAAGAATTCCTCTGTAACTGACGAAAAAAACTGTACGACCCATAATAAAGAAAATATCTTTGAAGGAAAATAGGCAAACAAACAGCCAATCATTACTGGCAAAGAAAGTAGCAATCGTACCCATTTTTTAGAAATACAGCAGACAATAAGACATAGGATACCAATAGTTAGGATAAGAGGGGAGCTGTTTTGCAATTGATTAGCTGCTACAAATATCGGAGCACCTACACTTAGTATCATAAAGGAGTAAACGCCGCGCAGCCAATTTTCCCATTTAATCGTCAATCCATTCACCTCCTGGCAATGAACATACCTTGTCTTTTTCTTGGATCATGATTTGTTTTTCTGCGAAATAAACAAGATAGACCGTTCGATCTTTCGACAATGTTTCGACAGCTTCTGAGACTTCAGGAGAATGCGCAGGAATAAAGAGGACGATTTGTTTTTTTGCATGTTTTTTCAAGTGTGCCAAAAAAGTTTTCTCATCTCCAGCGTTCAAAGAAGCAAAATAGGTATATCCAGGATCTTTGCCATGAAAGGTACGGTCGCCTAATATCAGAAGTTCCGGCTGCTTTTCTTTTCTCAGATGCCATAAAGAAAAATACAAATCTAGCAGATGGTCAAATTTCAAGCTAGGTGAACCCCAAAAGCAAAGAAGCGGAGAATATTCTTCTTCTTGATACTCGTATTCGCGGTATAACCATTCTTGACTATGAGCAGACAATTTCCAATCGATTCGGTTAAAAGAATCGCCGGGGCGATAAGAGCGATGTTCTCGAAAATCAAGACCTTTTTGATACGCGTTCAGCTGTTGTTTTTTTTCCAGAACTCTCTGCAATGTTTCTGCTTGAGTCTTATGAAAAGCAGGAAGAACAGTCACAGGAAAAGAAAGCTCTCTTCTTGTCCTTTTTCTAAAAAGTCCTAGACTATCATAGGCTGTAAAAATGACGGTTAATGCTTCATGGAACCCTCTCTCTTTTGGTTGCCAAAGTACTTGGACTTCTTGCGGTTTATTTGTAAGGATCAATATTTCTTGTTTTTTTTCTGCAAAGATCTCTGGAAAGACGATCTGTAAACGAGGGAGAGGGAAAGAAAAAGCTCTCTTTTTGGCTATAGAAAAACTAACCTGTATACTTTTTTTACGATAAACGACTGGCTGGACTATGCAAGTAACAGAGAGTTTCTTTAGAAAGGTGCTTAGTGAAAACACACTCCATGATACATAAAGAGTAAAAAAGGCCAATAAGAACCACCCTAAAGAATTGTTGAATACAAGAGCAAAAAAGACAATGACGAAATATATCAGAAATAACACAAAATTAATGAAATAATCTTTGGCTTTTTCCATTATCTACCTCACGGGAATTGGGATTTGTGCAACAAGGGCATGGATCATTTGTGTCTTTTCGTCTTCCTTCAATGAACGATCGTAAAAAATCAGGCGATGGGAAAAAACGAAAGGAACTAACTCCTGCAAATCTTCGGGCGTGACGTAATTTCTCCCATGGATCAACGCATAGGCTTTTGCTGCCTGAATAAAGGCAAGGCTTCCTCGTGGACTGATACCAAGCTGGATAGCAGAGTGGATTCTTGTTGCGGATACTAACTGCAAGGCATAAGATGCCACTTCTGGACTGACAAAGACATTCGCCACACTTGTTTTTATTTCTTCTATTTCATGACTGTTCAAGACAACCTTCAAATTATCCAACACTTTTTCAAATTTATCCAAAAGTAGCAGAAGTTCGTCGTCAAAAGAAGGATAACCAATTTGTAGTCGGAATAAAAAACGATCGAGCTGTGCTTCCGGCAAAGGGTATGTTCCTTCATACTCGATTGGATTTTGTGTAGCTAAGACAAAAAAATGATTGTCTAGGGGGTATGTATTGTTGTCAATTGTTGCATGATTCTCTGCCATTGCTTCTAAAAGTGCTGACTGAGTACGGGGAGTCGTACGATTGATTTCATCTGCTAACAAGATCGTTGTAAAGATTGGCCCCGGACGAAATTCAAACTCTTTTGATTGTGAGTTATAGACGGAAAAGCCCAAAATATCACTAGGAAGAAGATCGGGTGTGCATTGGACTCTGCTAAAGGTTCCTTGCACAGCCTTTGCTAGTGCTTTGACTAGTAATGTTTTACCTACACCGGGAATATCTTCGAACAAGACATGACCACCTGCTAGCAGGGCAACAATCATCAATTGGATAGTGGAACGTTTACCGATGACCGCTTTTTCTAATTCTTGTATCAACTGATCGATTTTTTGTTTGGATTCTTCGATTTTAGCTTCCATTTTCACATCACCTTCTCATGAAATCACTATTTATTTTAATTGTAATGGAAGGGGATACATCCTACAAGCAAAGTGATTTTATTATGTTTTTTTAAAGTACATTCGTTTTAAAATGAGAATACAATTAAATTAAGTAAAATAAAAAATAATGAGAGAAATTTGCGTAAT
>NZ_JAWDJH010000025.1:0-99018 GCF_032465635.1 Enterococcus sp. 2STP | reverse complement strand
CTTTTATAATATGTACACAGCATATCTCTAATTCTCATATGCCAAAAAATATATTTTTATTTATTTTTGTTTCTTTATTATTAATATTGCCTCTATTTATTGGAGCGGTATCTCCGTTAAGTATCTTTATTGCTACTTTAGCCGAAGATATTTATTTTATTTATCTCGGATTCCTAACAACTAAACCAATACAACAAATAAATTTGAGTGCGCAGCATTTCCTTGTTAAGAATAAAAACTTTGGGATAACGGTGATTTTAGGAGCAACAATTACCCTCATCGGTAACGTGTATAATTTCTTTCGTTGGCCGATATCACAAAACTATTTTTACTTCTTACATGGTTACAATATAAACAATGATATTCTTTCAATTTTACTATGTTTTTGGTTATTAAATTTTTTCATACAAAAAATTCACGTAATTCCTGCTACTATCTATAATACACAAAGTTTTGATAAGTTTTGTTCAGAATTTACGCTAACCTCCCGGGAGAGAGAACTTTTGGCTGAATTATTAAATTCGCTAACTTACCAGGAAATTGCTGATAAATTATATATATCAAACGGAACAGTAAAAGCTCATTTTCATAATATTTTTATAAAGACAAATACAAAAAACAAACACAATTTACTACAGTTTTACCAAAAATATACTGATAAATTTTCTTGATAGAAATATATTAGTGATGTTAGTATCATATCTTAAACATCTTTTCGTAAAGACAGAAATAAATTAAACTTATCTACGAGAAGATGTTGTAAACGGCCAAGTTAAAATGTAGAAAAGGGGGGGACGTTTTCTTGCACCTTCATTCTATAAAATACCTAACTGTTTACGATAATCTATCGAGCTAAGTCCAACCAGCGAGCATTTGATTTGTTTCTGATTGTACCAAAGAATATACTCGTCTAACTCAGCGATGGATTGATCAATAGAAACCAAATTCCAATCATGACTATAAAAAAATTCATTTTTAAGACGACCTAAAAATCCTTCACAGGCTGAATTGTCTGGAGAATATCCTTTCTTTGACATTGAACGAATTAATTTGCCTTGTTTCATTCGTTCAATCCATCTTGGCCAGCGATAATGTGAATGAACAATAGGAGAGTTCCCTGGACTCAAAGTAGCCACGGCGTTGTCTAACATAGAATTGACCATTTCAGCATTCGGTTTTGTACTTATAGTCCAACTGATAACCGCACCCTCAAAACAGTTGATTATAGGGGATAGATACACTTTTCCTGAAGAAATGTATTGTTTATTTTTCTCTGTAGATAATTTATTTCTAGCTGAGTAATATAATGAATAAAAAATAGAGATCAAAAACTTAAAAATTTTTGACCTCTTTTTTATTCCTCATTTCATAGCTCTTTTAGTAGGTCAATTAATTAGGTCAGAAAGTTACTTTTTTAAAGGTCAACAGAGTATACCCTGTTGGTCGCACTTCTTATTCTAGTAATTCTGTTTTTTTAAATTTTAATCCTTCCTGGTATCCATGGAAGTAAGCTTCATTATCTTTTACTTTGTGCGAAGTGTCTTTTCCAGGAACTAAGCCGAGATCTTCCATGTAAGTCTTATTGCTGGGCTTTGGCTAACGCGCTCATTGATTCCTCATCATTTGCATCCGCCGCAAGCGCCAGTAATTTTTGAATCTTTTCTTTTCTCTTGTCTGCCATTTTCTACTCCTAAAGGTAAGCGTGTGTTAAGCTTACTTCTTTTTTCTGAACGCTACTTTCCATTGTTGCTAGTTCTTTTTGTGCTTTTTTCGTTCGTTTTAGCCCTTCTTTATACACCGTTGTAGTCTTATTATAACCTAACAATTCCAACTGTTCTAAGTCTTCCTCTAATTTCTCTACCCACATTTTTTTATGGGCTAATAAATTGTATTTCATGGTGATCTTCCTTTCTTCCTTTACTTGCACTAGCACTCTGTCTATAAAGCCAGTTCCCATACCAGGTTTTTATCCTCATAGAATTTTGGATCGATATATCGGGTTAACTTATCGGATTCAAGCGTAAAGCTTTCTTCCTCGAATACAATAGAGATATTGTCCAATACAGTTCCTTCAAAGGCTAGCGCACCTAATCCTGTATGATTGTTTACCCAAACGACTTTTTCTTCAGTAATTCCAAAGTAATCACGTACTCCATCGTAGCCACAAAGGCAAATGACCTTTGCTTGGTCAAAGAAGTAAGGCATTTTAAAGTAACGATCATCTACTACCGCAATTTCAGATCGTTCAAATTCTACAACACCATCTTCAGTTGCGGTTAACTGTGTTAAAATATCTGCTAACGATAGTCTGGTTTGTTTTTTCTTAATTTTTATCTCCACCTTTTCCATTGTTTTAAAAGTGACGTCACTTTCTGAATACTAGTATGTCAAATCCTACTTTTTTATCCTTTCAATAAATACCGCCACCGTCTTCTTTCTTTGAGTTCTTTTTGATAACTATTCACCAAAATATTTACCCGTATTTCTACATTTTTTGATAAAACAAATATCTTATATATTTCATGCATGATAAAAAATGATAGATACATAGGCATAGCCAAAACTAAGGCTTGCAGTATAGTTACTCCATAATCTATAGACAAAATACTGATTGATAGAAGGCCATAGCATATCAGAGAAGTAATGATCGTTATGTTGGTAACCTTATCCTTATATTCCATCATTCTTAATAAAATAATTTTAGTTAACTTATGTTTTCTTCTTTTTATCTTTTTTAGCTTGTTTAAGTCACTTTCTAACTTCATATTTTCCTTAAACACTTCGTTATAACGGCTAGATTTGGTATTTAGCTTATCTAAGTGATATGAAGATATTGCTATTAAATTTAGCAATTCAAACAATGAAAAAATAAGCCAAAGAAGAATATATGAAGAACATTTTAATGAATAATGGACATATTCAACGTATCGATCCCCAGCTAATCCTAAAGAGTGAACCTTGTACTCAATAAACTGCGTATATGCCACTCTATACAAATGACCACTAATTATCATGCCTACAAGACAAATAATAGATAGTATACTAAGCTTTAATTTGTACGAATTCTTTTTAGTTTTTAACATTTATTTCCCTCCTTGCTAAAAGAGATATCACTTATATGGATCAATTTAAAAAGTGACGTCACTTTTTTAGTGCTGGTACATCAAATCCTGCTTTTTCTTGCGCGATCAGTAGATCTAACGCAATACACATAATCTTAGATTCACTTTTCCCGTACTTCTGCTTTAGTTGCTGCAATTCTTTTTGTCTCTTTTCATCTAATGTCACGGATAACCGTTTATTTCCTATTGCAATTGGCATTGGTACTCTCTCCTTTCATCGAAATAACCCTATGAAAAATATAGCTGCAATCAACTTGAATATTAGACTCACAAGGGCTAACACAAAGCGCCAAAAGATCAAACAAAATATCAGTATTCCTAAGAATACTACGAAATTTAAATGTACAGCTGCACCATGACGCATAAGTATCTCGCCAATACACAGTACGAACAACAGAGGAATGATTTTATTCATATGGATCTCCTTCTTTCTCTTAGGTTATCGGGCTTTGCCCGCTTATTTCGCACCACCTAAGCGGCGGGGGCGGTTGGAGCGATTGGTGCGAAATAAGAACCATTCCCTTAATTTCAAGGTTTTTGTTCTTATTTCACACATTCTCACTTTTCGGTATAAATGGTTATTGACCTTTTTTCCTTTCAAATCGTTGATATGGCATTCGTTTACGGTCAAGTTCATTTTGGATTTCTTCTGTATCGTCGTAAGTGTAGGTGTCTAAAAAATCAGTTAAAGTCGTGTACCAGTCGTCGCCTGGGTTATCTACTTCTTCTACTTCCCTCAAAAATGCTTCGGGTACAGCGAGTTCATAATCCATTCCCATTAACACGATAGATTCCGTCCCACACGTCAAAAATCTAGTAAATACAAGGTAATAATCGTCTACCGTCGCATCTTTGCTGTTTAGCTCTTCCATTTCTTCTTCCATTAATTCCATGCTCTCAAAAATTGAATAATATTCTGATTCTGAGTAATAGTGTTTCCTGCAAATCGTGTAGCTGACAAAGTTTTCGACCAGCTCACTCCTTTCTAGGTAAACATTCATGATGTATTTTTCTGTTTCTAGTCGTAGAAGCTCCGTTCCTTTTATTACCGTTTCAGGACGACGTTTGTACACGTCTAAATGATTATGGCTGACTGTAACCTTCGTTTGACTCGTTTCGCTTTCCATATACAACTGCTCTTCCACTCTTTGAATAAAGTACTTCATTTCTTCCATACAACTAAAGTCCTTTTGAATCCGCCTGATTACTTCGTTCAAATGTTCTTTGCTTGTTAAAAAGTGAGAAACATCTTCCATTGTTAGTTGATAAACCACATTACTCATTTTCGTTGTCCTCCTTTTTCATGATGTAACATGCGCCATACTTGTTGACATTTTCAAAGTAGTCCAACCATTCACTTGAAACAGTCTTGGCTTTTTTCGTTTCGACAAATTTCCCATACGTTAGTTCTAAAGCTTGGTATTCAGAAGGTTTGATAGTGTTTGGCTTGACGCCTGCTTCCAAGCATAGTAAGGCTTGGAAAAACCATTTTCCATTTTGCTTTTTCAGTTCTTCAAGCGTTCGATAGTAGGTCGCAATGAGATTCATTTCGACACCCGATTCAATCATTTCTTCCACAGCTACCGACAATCTTTCCTTATAATGTTTTTTTGGAACACGTGTCTCATTGTATAGGAATGTCATATCCTCCATTTTTTGTGCCATTTTATCCAAAGGTAATTTGACAAATTCGTCATAGTAATTTTGAGCCATATTTTTTTCTCCTTTTTAGTTCTCTAATTTTGTTAACCAATATTCGTTCTCATAAGTTTCCATGTTTTCTTGATAATGCAGTTCATATCCTGCAATCTTCACTAGGTCTTCAAATAGCATAGTCGGTGCATCCTCTACTAAAGGGGTTTCTATCGTCCAGTACCGCGGAATAAGTAAAGCTTCTGCTACTTTTTCAGAAATGACTTCTTTGTCCACCAAAATTTGAACGACTTCTTTTACAGTCAATAATTTGTGTTGTGTTTTCATCAACGTTTCTTTCCTTTCTCATCAATCAAAATATAATCGCCATAAGACAAGGTATATTTTTTCCCGCATGTTGGACATTGATACAAACGATAGCTTCTGATACATTTCGCTCTTTCTCCACAATCGCATTCGACAGTATGTGGTGCATGATAGTTTGGGAATAATTCGCTGAAGGGAACACCCCAATAATCAAATTTCTTTCGCATGATTGATTCTGCCTCCTCTTAGGAAAGGTTTTACTTCCTTTCGTTAGTTCTTTCTTTATTGATTTGTTGGCCAGAATGAATCAACTAAAAGCGACAAGGACAAGGGCGCGCAGCGTGCCATTTACCCTTGTCCTTGTCGCTTTTTGGTGATAAAAGGCAACTTGTTGCCGGTCTGGCAAATCAATAAAGAGATAACGAACAGGAACGAACCTTTTGGTGAGAGGAAGTTTTTTCTATTTTGTCTTGCTTTGCAAGACCCTTTATCTTAGTGAACGTTGTACGTTCACTTCCTTTCTTCTCGAACGGCGGTGGCGGTTGGAGTGAGAGAGAGGTTTTTTAATTGAGAAGGCGCTTGCGCCTTCCTAAAAAGGCCTTTTCATTTTTCTTGTTTCTATGTAAAACAAAAAGAGCTGCAGTCCTACATTAGGATTGCAGCTCTTCTTTTATATGCCCATCGATCGCGTAAAATGATCGGGGTTTCTAATTTGCATCGATTCAATGACTAATTGATTCCGTTTATTGAAGTGACCTGTCACTGAAATAGTATACTTTCCTTCTTCCAAAATCAGCAATTTATCCGCTATTTCTATATTGGCCACCACACAATTAATCGGTTCATGATTTGTACGTAATGTAAATCGCACAAGCAATGGCTGTGTCTTGATTACCCGAATTTTATCCAGTAAACCAGTATAATGTTCCATCGCGATCACCTCGCTAAAATTATAGCAAAAACAGCTAAAATTGAGAATTTTTATTCGATTTTAGATATACTATAATAGTCAAGACAGTAAAGTTTGAAGACGGTGGCGACTTCTGGAAAGGTGGTGGTGCTTATGAATGTAAGTGCTAAAATCTATGAAAGGAGTAAGCCTTTTGTCCGCATATGAGACAATTCAAACCATTCTTGGTTTTGGTATGTTTACCATTGCTTTGATTAGTTTGATTGTAAATATGCTTAAAAATGACAAAAAGAAATAACCGTCTACTTTAGCAGGTCAGCGGTTATTTCCAAATAACTAATATTCTGCCACCGTTCTTTAATCGGTGCTGTTAATGAGGGGTTGTTAGCGCAACTCCTCTTTTTCATGTTCATTATAGCAATATTTCGCAAGAAGTTCAACGATTTCCCGTTAACCCTACATATAAAGCGGTAGAATAGCCGTAAGTATAACAGCTGTCGCTGCTATTGTGACTTTAGTCAATCGCCAAAAGGAATTATCCTTTCCTGCTCTTTTTAAAAGATAAGAACAGACAAGATACACGAATACAAGAAATAGTGATCCTTTCGCAATTCTATTTACCAAAGGATCTTCAGTGATACCCAAAGAAATCCCGTCTATAAATGCAATAACGGGTATCAATAGATCCATCGTTAGACTAATGTTTTTTGCCATGCTTACTCCTTCTTTCTCGAACTAAAACGGTAGATCATCATCGCTAATATCGATTGATTGTCCACCAAATGGATTCTGTGAAGCGTTCAATCCATTGTTATTAGGCGTCGCTGTATCCCGTTGTTCAAAAGTGGTGGTGCTTGGACTGGTGGACGATTGATCAGCGTGCGCACGGCTTTCTGTCGCTGCTTTGCTTTCTAATAGTTGGAAATTATCGGCCACAACTTCTGTCACATACACACGTTGTCCTTGTTGGTTATCGTAGGTTCGGATTTGAATCCGTCCGACAACGCCGATCAAACTGCCTTTTTTAGCTAATGTCGCCATCGTTTCTGCTGGTTTGCGCCAAATCACACAGTTAATAAAATCAGCTTCTCGATTGCCGTTTTGATTCGTGAAATTGCGGTTAACAGCTAGTGTAAAAGTCGCTACTGCAGTACCACTTGCGGTATAACGTAAATCTGGATCTTTGGTTAAGCGTCCTACTAAAGTTACATTATTGATCATCTTTATCTCTCCATTTCTCTGTTCATCTGTTGGTGTCTTTGATAAGCTAGTTTTCGCTCTTTTTCTTCGACGTGAATCACTTTTTCCATCAAATTACTAATCGAATCCATTGTCTCTTTATACGTGATCGACGCAGCATAAGGATTGCTTTTTTGATATTTCTTCCAAGTATCTTTTAGCTCGTCACTATTTTTCAGTACATCCATATCCTTTTCATAGTAAATCTTTAACGGATCAGTTTTTCCTCGACGTGTAAATGTATTTCTCACACTATCTTTCAAGGTCTTCTCATCGATCTTCTCCATTTTAGGAATAGTATAGAGATCATAAAAATCTTTTCCTCTTAAATTATCTGTTAAAAAATCAAAGGTTGCACTTAATTTTTCAGCAATAATTTGTTCTGTAGGATAGGATTCCAAAGGAATCGTTCGATCCTCAAACATCAATTTATGACTGTGAGTGATCGTTGCAGGATAGATCGAGTCACCTGTAGTAACATCTACCTTAAAATCTGGCCGCATGTTTTCCAAATGTGCCAGTACACGTAAGCTAAACCCTGGATAATAATCAGCTTCCCTCGTTTCTTTCATTCCTTGAATCTCAAATTGAATGCCTTCTTTCGTCGGCGTTGAAAAAATATCGTTTAGAACCGTTGTCAATGTTTCTTTGGTTACTTTCATTTCCCGTAAAGTCGTATCAATGTCTTTAGTTGTACGATTTTCAATGCCATACTTTGAGCCAATCAAGAAGCCGCCTTTTAACACAAAATTTTCACGATAAGGAGACTCTGAGATTTTTTCCAAGAATTTTTCCATCATAAAATGTCTTAAAACAAGCTGCGGATCAACTTCTTTTTCTCTAGAAATATTCTTCACTTTTGCTTTTAATTGCGTAGGTGTCATGTGTATTCTCCTTTAATTTAAAGCCATAATATAAGAGCGCATCGTTTTATCTGTTGGCAAAATTCGTCGATACTCATTCAATTTTCTAAGATTTTTTCTGTCCGACTCCATGTAGTTTTTGATTGCTTTTACTTTGATTTCATCCTCAACGTTATACCAGGGATTCCAAATGTCACACAAGGTTCTTTCTGGATCATAAGCTATAACAGGATTCCCATAGCGACTCTTTATTTCGATCTTGCCTAATTCATACCATTCCGCTTTTGAATAGTGTAACTCAACCGCGAATTCCTTCAACCCCTTTTCAGAAACGTGATAACCGTAAGGTACGGTTAGATCGATCTGTCTAGGGATCATATCCGTTAAATCATATAAATCCAACGCGGTGATATGCGAAATAATGCCGCGTTCATATTTTTTTTGCGCCATAAACAATTCATCAGGAAATTGACCAGGTAAGGTGAAAAAACCTGGATACTCTCGATCCAGCTCCCCTCGATCTACCATACGTTTGATCGTAACAGGAGAAATGCCCGCTTTTTTAGCATCCTTCAAAGCCAAAGTTCCATTAAATTCTTCTAGTAGCTTATATACCATTGCTTTTGTCATTTTCTCCCTCCTTTGTATACGTATAAACTTATAAATATAGTATAACATAAGTTTATACGTATACAACAGTCAGGAATATTTTATCGATCTAATTCGATTTCTTTTTGAATCCTCTGCTGGTTCTTCAATTGCTGCAGTCTTCTTTTCTTGGCACGTAATTTCTCTTGTTCTGAACGAATTTTTGCTTTTTGATTTTCGATTTCTTGTTGTTTGTGTGTTGTATTTCGCATAAGATAACCCCTCCATTATTTTGTAGTGCGGCGTGTTCTTTTCTTATAGTTCGTTTTTTTCTTTTCAGAAAATTCAAAGCTCGTTGTGAAGTTTTCTTTTAGAACAATCGTTGCTTCAAACGAACCCTTTTGACCTTTTAATCCTTTCACTGGTTGGCTTGTTCGGCCTTTTTGAATGATCTCCTTCAGCTGTGTCGCTGTTAGTTTCTTTTTGGCAATCGTTGTCCAACATTTAAAATCACAGGCTTCAGACGTACAAGCTGCCACCTTTTGATAGAGTAAGACTTCTTGTTCCTGGCATTTTGGACAAGTTCCTAAATGACGCGCGGCTTCTTGCTTTTCACTGGCTGCTTTCACTTCTTGTAACGTCGATCCAAAATCAGTGGTTTGGATTTGCCCTGGTACGACTTCCAATAAGTGAGAGACAAATTTTTGGATATTGGCTAGAAAAGTGGTTTGTGTTCCTTTTCGTTCACCGATCTTTAACAAGTAGCTTTCCCATTTGGCGGTCATTTCGGCGCTCGTAAGTAGCGGCTCTTTTTCCACAGCTTGGCAAAGCAAAATCCCTTTATTCGTCACTACGAGCTTATTTTTCTCTACCTTGATATATTCCTTTTGTTTCAAAGTTTCAATAATATTCGCCCGTGTCGCTTCTGTACCGATTCCTTCTACTTCTTTCAATATGGATTGCGCTTCTTCACTATCCACGGTTTTCCCAGCTGTTTTCATCGCAGTGATCAACGTACCTTCGGTATAAGGTTGTGGTGGCTTGGTTTCTTTTTCAAGGACTTGTAGATCTACCGTCACCGTTTCTCCTTTTATCACTTTAGAAAGTAGCGGTTCTTCTTCCTTCTCTTTTCCGTCGCTCTCTTTGCCAAATAACTTCTTCCAACCTAGATCTATCGGTACTTTTCCGATTGCCTTTAACTGAAGCTGCTGAACTTGCGTCAAGATCGTTATTTCTTCATAAGTATATTTTTCCGCAAACATGGCCACCGTTGTTTTTAACACTTGTTCATAAATGGCCTGCTGCAGTGGACTTAATTGTTCAAAAGCCGCTGCTGACATAACCGTTTTTGTAGGAATGATCGCGTAATGTTCCTGGACTTTCTTATTATTCACATACCGACTATTCGGTGTATGAATAGGGGTTGGAATTTCTTCAGCCCTCAAAAAATCCTTGTATTCGTCTAAGTGATCCAACAGATACGCATATTCCCCTTCCGTAATATAAGGGGTATCCGTTCGCGGATAGCTTAGATATTTCCCTTCATACAACCCTTGCATGGCTTCCAAAGTGTCTTTGGCACTAGCTTTCATGAGTTGATTCATTTTAGACTGAAGGCTAGATAGAGAAAAAAGACGTGGACTTGCCGCGCTTTTTTTCTCTGTTTCAACTTGGCGAATCAAGCCTGGCTGTTTTCCCAATTGAACCCCCTTTTCTTTTAAATAGGCTTCAAATGCTTCTTGCGTCGCTTGGGTTTCATTCGGATCAAGCTTCGCATCAAATGTGCCAATTTGAGTGATTACTTGGGCTTTTCCTTCAAAATATGGTTCTTTCTTGAAGTTTCTAATCTTTTCCTGCAATTGATAAATCATGTAAAGCGTTGGGGTTTGGACTCTGCCTAAGGAAAAGCTTCCTGGTATGCCTTTTTGCTGCAAGAGTAAACTATACAGTGGGCTGCCGTTCATGCCGATCAACCAATCGGCGATCTGGCGTGCTTGTGCTTCTTCAAATTTTGGATAGGTCTCTTCTGCGTCTCGTAACTGTTGGAATCCTTGATAAATGGCTTCTTTTTCTAAGGAGTTGATCCAAAGTCTTTTAAAGGTCTTTCCTTGATTGGCGCCTGCTTGTTGAATGATTGACCAGGCAATCAGCTCCCCTTCACGATCGCTATCAGTCGCGATCACAATCGTATCAGCTGACTGCAGCTGTCGTTTGACGACACTAAACTGCTTTTTCTTATCTTTAGGAACATGATAGTGGTATTGATTGGGGAAAATAGGCAAATGTTCTAATACCCATTGTTTCCATTTTTCATCGTACATATCGGGCGAATCTAACTCGACTAAATGACCAAAACCATACGTGATCACAGTTTCTCCTGTAAACAATCGATCTTGGATCTCAAAATACCCATCTTTTCGGGTAGCTTTAAAAAAGCTATCGGCATAAGCCTTCGCTTGTGACGGTTTTTCTGCTAAAATGACGGTTTTCATAGTGACGACTTCACTCCCTTTCGTGTTGTATGCCTTGTTGAAACAACATCGCACGTTTTTGCTTTCTGATTTCTTGTTGCTGGATCTCATGCTTCAATTGATCATTCCAATCCTTTTTCACTCCAGGTACAAATTCATGTTCATGCTTTTTATAGCCTTTGTAGTATTGTTCTGCTTTATAGGAAAGAAGGATTCCTGCATTAACGTCTTTTATGTTGGCTTTTCTACTATAAAAACGATCAAAGTTGTATGTTCCATCTGCGCGTTCACATACTTTCAGTTCCTTCGCGACCGTGGTACATGATTCTTTCAAATCAATTGTTTCTATTTGTTCGTCCTTCGCCAACATCTTTCCAAACGTAGATTGAACATCATGAGCAGACACCAATTGATTTGTCAGCTGTAAATTAGTTTCAGTTTTGTGTATGGCCATAATTGCTTCAGGTTCAACATTCATTTCTTTTGCGACTGCTTCATAAGTAGCTTTGTATTCTTTAGGTACTTGCCAATCATTTGGAATTCCTCGCTCACAACGAATTTTCTTATTGGTAAAAGGATCAACGATTCCCTTCAGCTGTTCTTTTTCATAAAAAATATGTCCTGCACGATCATTGTCCACACATACTTCAATCGATTGAGGAAATGTTTGTTTTCGACTTAATTCAGAAATCGACTCTTCAACGTAATGACTGATTACATGATGTTTTAACCCGTCCATCGAAACTAACCAGGCATCTTGTAGTTTCTCCCGATTCAATGCAGCGTAACTTAACAGATCAATACTACTTTCAAAGAATTTTAAATGCTTCGGATCGCCTATTTTTAAATTAAATCCATGATTTGGCGTAGGATTCTTGTCAATATGTTTATACGTTCCCCGTTTACCGAAACGATTAAAATCGACGATCGTTCCTTGATAACTTGCCCCTACTGTCTCTTTTGTCTGTGAATCTTTCCATAAAAAAGCAACCGCATGATCTAAACGGTCGTCTCCAACTAAAAAATTTTGCCGTTCATGTTTCGGCTTTAGTTCAGCAATTAATCCTTCTTTTTCTGCATAATCAATCAGCCAATCGGGCAATTTTCGTTCTTCCTTCAGATAACTTCTTCCTTTTTCCGTGAGTGGTTGATAATCAATCGGGTGATCTTTGTACTTTTCTGTCTCAAAATGAAGATTCTCCACGCGTTCGAGTTTATTTTCATTTTTCAGAATAAAGTTTGTTGCTGCTTTGAAGCGTTCTTTTTTATCTGTAATTGATGGATCGACAAAAAATAGATCTGCTAGGTCGATAATATCTCCATGAATATTACGACTGTTCCAGCTAAAATACTGCTTTTTCCGCTCAAAAACAAAAGAAAGGTGATCCTCTAATCGATAATCATTTCCTTTATTAACAACAGCTAAACCATTATTTCTTGCAAAATCTACAATATCAATTTGTTTGCATCGATCAATGAGACTCATTTTTTTCTCTGTCATTTTCAAACCTCCCAAAAGAAAAAAGACTATCCATTTTTCAGATAGTCTTTCTTGCTTGTTTTATACGCGTTCTTTTTGTGACAATTGTTGTTCATAATAGATTTCATTTTTTCGTTTGGCCACTTCTGACACTGTCTCAAGTGAAAATCGGAATGGATTTCCTAGCGCAAATTCTTCTGAAGGTAACGCCGTTTGGATCTCTTTTCCATAACTTTTTCCTTTTAAAATTACTTGATTATGCTGCGGATCTTCAATAAACGCCGCATCCTTCAAATGTAACGTTCGACCCGTATCTTCTTCCATTACTTTCCCGTCTTTCTTGTCGATCCAAAGTGAACCAACAGGAACAATATTCTTTTGTTCTGCCGTTTCTACAGTATTTTTATGCTCCTGCTTCACTTCTGCTGGTTGGATCTCTGGTTCTCTTTCTCTGTATTGATTGATTTCATTAGAAATGGTTTGAATGAATTCATTTGCGACACGGCTGACATCATTCATGATTTTCCCACGTTCCGCAGCTTCCTTATCGTCCAACGTCTGACCATTCTTCGTCCATGCTGCAATATAAGGAATAGCTTTCTCCGACGTGTCCATTCCAAAATGTTTGCACACAATATAAGAAGTCATTTCTGCCTGCAATTCTTTAGTTGCGGTATCTAATTCTGAAAATTTGTGCATTCTTGCATGGGCTAATTCATGAATACTTGTAGCTAAATGCTGCGTAGGAGTATTTCGAGTATTCATGACGATTTCTTCTTCGCCAGTAAATTCGTTACGAACATACGCCCCACGTGCTTGTCCTAACTCTCCTTGATAAACTTCACTTTCCGTCATATCTCGAATTTGAATTCCAATATTGTTGGCTACCGCTTGAATCCCAGCTTGAAGTTCTGACTGCCCTGTTTTATCCAATTGAAAATCAAAGACACGGTTCGGGAAGATTTTCGGATAGTCTTCAGGTTTTAACTGAGTTTGTGTGATATCAAACACTTTTTCAATCGTGTAGTAAGGTTTTTTGATCACTTCGATTTGACCACTTTCGATTCGTTTTTTATCTTCTGGTGTAGCTTCTGTTTCTCGAACAAAGCCACGTCCTTTCTCATAAAATCCTTTGACCGTTTTTCTGACAAAGATCTTGTTCCCTTGTTCCCCTTTTTTGATATAGATTCCTTCTTTTTTCAACGCGGCACGACCTAAACAAGCCGTTGCACCTGGAAATTGTTCCTCAATCAGTAACTGATTTCTAAAGGATCGTTCTGGAAAACGAGACATAAAGTTCAAAAGTTCTTTGACGTCTTCAGGAGAATGGGTATGTTTTTTCACCGCATCCAGTGCCTGTTGCGAAAGGGATTTAACTTCTTGTTTAATCTCTTCTGCCGTTCGTTTTTGATAGCCCTTTTGTTTTGTTTTTGTTTCTTTCGACTGCATTTGTTCTTTCGAAACAGGTTCATTTTTGACCGATTGTTTTTGTTCCTTCTCAGGTACTTGTTCGCACAATTTTGCTAACTCTAAATAGATTGGTTGATTACTGTTGACGCCATCCCCTAGATCCATTCGGATCTGATCGACTACTTCTCCGTTCTTCACTTCTTCAAAATAGAATTTATAATAACCTGCTTCTGCGGCGTATTGGTTATCCAATGTTTTGAGTTGATCGATCAATTCGAATGTTACGATCTCCCCACCGTAACTTTTCAATCCTTTTTCTGGATCATTTTCGTTGAATTCTACTCGATAAAAATGATCGTTTTCTTTCTCCTTCAAAGAATCAGTTGGTACAGCCTCTTCAAGTAATTCACGAACAGCTGCTTTTTCCTCTTCCGACGTGGCTTGGTATTTTTTAGATTCCTCAAATTCCCCGTTTTCATTCAGTTCTAAAGCGACTTTTCGATAGCCTTTCAGAAAATAAATGGTCGGTTTTTTTTTCCATTGCGTCACTCGTCCACTGTCAATGATTGCTTGTACTTCAGGAAGAAGGTTTTCTTTTCCTTTTTCTGATCTTTCTTTCAGCTGTTCTAATGTTTCCAATTTCCGTTGGTATTTTCGGATCGTAGCGGCTGAAAAAGTCGATTCACCTTTTTCAAAGCGTTCGATTTCTTCTTTGATTCTTGGAATATTCTCAATCGTCATATCCAGTCCGCCGTACTTGTTATAACCCATTTCCTTTAGCTCTTCTTGTCTTTCAAGTTTTTCTACCTGTTTTTCTTGTTGCTTGATCTCTTCTCTCAGACTATGCACTTTATTTTCGATTCGCTCTTGTTGCCTAAACCAAGAATGCCCATTTCTCTTATCGTTCATTGGTTGACCGTTGGTCTTTCTTTGGTGTTCAACCATCTTTTCAATTTGTTCGTTTAATTCATTTTGCAATCGTACTAATTTTCTTTTTGATTTTCCCAAACGACTATTGTCTAGTGGTTCTTTTTCTTCTGCCATGTCCGTTTCCTCCTAAACAAATGGATAATCTTCTGCCGCATCGACGAACGTCTTCGTAGTCAGATTTAACGTTAAAATATCGCCACTTTGATAAG
This sequence comes from Enterococcus sp. 2STP, assembly GCF_032465635.1. Lineage (NCBI taxonomy): Bacteria > Bacillati > Bacillota > Bacilli > Lactobacillales > Enterococcaceae > Enterococcus > Enterococcus sp. 2STP. The sequence goes on along the minus strand of NZ_JAWDJH010000025.1, from coordinate 83,837 downwards.
CTTTTGCCGCTTTGTCTGTGACGACAAAAGCTCTGTCCGTTTGAATTTCTGTCACAAAAACGAGATTGTCTCTGCTTTTTTCAACAACAACTCCAATCGTTGAATGAACCATTTCTGCTTCCTCCCTTCTCTTTCTTTTGATATAATGTAGTCGCAAATCGCACCACTCAATGAATTGGCGGAAAACAATTCATTGAAAAAAAGAGTCCTGGACAATTACGTTCAGGACTCTTTTACTTCTTTTATTCACTTAACAACTAACATTCTGTGAGTGAAATAGACTCTTCAATGCTTTTACACGGGAAGTTATTAATCCCCTCTTCATTCATTTCCCAAGTAGTATAATAAGGCGCTAACTTGCCCTCATATTCTTGAATGATAAAATATTTTTCACCCTTCACATGATTACAACAGTACACACCAGTAGCTGGGTACTCAACGACTAAAAATTGATTTGGATCAAACTGTTCGTTTCTCAACATTTCTCTTATCTGGAACAAATGCTCTTTTTCTAAACAATCGGGAAGTTGTTCGATTCGGTCTTCTTTTAGTGATCCTTCTATAACTTTCCATTGATCTAAATATTGTTTCATTGCTATTCCTCCTACTGTCTTTCTTGTTCCATTTGGATTCTTCGTTGTTGCTCTTCATATGCTTTGCTTGCGTGGTATTTTTCTTCATGGGCATTAATCGTTCGATTTAATTGACGCAAGCTACGCTGCGTAACAACTCTTTGTTGGAATTGTTTCCTGCGTTTCATGAATTCTTCGTAACTATACTTGTATTCATTCGTTGGCAACTGTTTAAGTGTTTGAAAGGTTCGTTCATTGTAAACAGATTGAAGCTGATCGACACCTTCTATTAACGGTTTTATTTGACTATCCTGTCGCTTTAGTTCTGTTAGGATGGCATTTCCTGTGCGCTTTTTTAAATCAAAGAGGGCATTTTTCTCTGCATCCTTTGATTCTCTCTTGCTTTCTCCGTAAAGACTTTTTGCTTCTTCTTTCAATGCTTTTGAAATCTGTATATATTCTTGATATCCAGGTTCTTTTGTTAAAACATATTGGGTTAAATCATCGAGTTTCTCTCTTGTGTATGGTGAAAGTTTGGTTCGATTTTCATCCCCATAATTCCATTCTGAACGCTTTTTAGGTAAGGTTTTATATACTTCATTTAATAAATTCATTGCGTGTCGATCATAACGCACTGGCTCTTTCACCACTTTTGTTAAGGTGTTACGCAAATCACTTTTCCGCGTCAACAAATTTCGTTTCTCCATGACAATCATTCGGTCTTTTTCATAAGAAAAACGTTCTAACTCATGTACATAATTAGTCTTCATTGCGTCTAATGTTGCTTGCCTTCTCTTTCCTTTCGGTACAACATAACTCACCCCATTTTCAACTTCAGTGTAAGGTTTACGCGTATTTTCTTTTTCAACAACAGCAAAATGAATATGGATATGTTTGGTATTGCGGTGAATCGTTGCCATCCAGTAGCCTGTTTCATTCAGTTGCTCTTTCTCGAATAATGTCTCCATCATTTTCCTTCCAGCTGCTTTTAAACCTTCTTCATCTAAAATATCTGTTTTGGGATCGTACAATCCTATTTTTTCAAGATACGAATTATCATGAGAGACAACATCTTGATAAATGATTGAACCTTTTTGTTGTCCTCTTTGGAAGATTTGCTTGATCTCCTTCAGATCACTTCCTTTCACTTCGTCTGAAGCCATAGAAAAAACTCCAGGAAGATTTCCTGAAGCTTTTTTGTGTGGCTCTGTTTGATATTTTTTTATTGCTTGGTTCAAGTGTTTGTATTCTTTTTGTTCACTTTGTGTAAGTTCTTTCTTTTGTTCTAACGCATAGTGACGTGTCATATAAGAAAGATATTTGGTAAAATCTTGTTCTTCTAACTTGTCAAAGTTGATCCCATTTCCCATCAACGATTGAGCTTCATTCGACGTTTCACTGAATTCTTTTTCAGTTTTACTCTCGGAAAAAGTTTCTCCTTCAGGAATATAGAAATCATTCAATGCACTTTTTATTCGTTGCAATTCTTGTTTTTCTTCTGGCGTACGTCGTTCTATTTCTTCAAGAGCCTGTTCCCTGGTCATATAGTCAATGTAAGTAGAAAATGACTTTTTATTCGGCAAAGTAAATTGACAAGTGAGAACCACTGCAGGCGATTGAGTCATTAGTATCCTCCTTCATTTTTATCTTTTTAAAAACTTTGTTGGATCAAATGGATCTACTCTGGCATGAACAGATTCATTTATTGGTTTCTTGATCTTAGGAGAATATTTCTTTGTTTGATTGGATTTAATTTTCCCTTCCACACGTTCTTTTGCTTCTTGATAAACAGTTGAATTAGTACCAATTAATATTCCTGTATCTTTCAAATGAATATCCGCAAACTCTGAAACCATTTCTGTTAAAATAGAAATTTCTTTTCCCATTGCATTCAACTTTGCATTCGTCATATTATTATTCTTTTCAATTTCTGGGTCGTAATTCATACATAAAAATCGAATTGCTTCAGAATAGTTTTTAACCGTAGGTTGAGTTTCCATAATATGTTTTAAAACTTCATCGTGCGCTTCATAAAATGTAATATGCTTTTCTATCGCTTTAACCATAGAGCATTATCTCCTTCCTAATGCGCGATTAATATTTCAATTAAATTCTTAACCTCGTTCGTGTATGCTTCCAAAACTTTTGTATTATGCAGCTGAACATCTGTAAATTTTTCCAATAAACGATCAAATTGATCTTTCTTGTAGTCCATTAAAGGACGCTCAAAGTCGTTTTCAATCAATAATTTTAAGTAGTCATTTCTGCTCCATTTTGAGTCTGTTTTTGTCCTTAACTCTTCACAACGTTTATCAATTTCATTAATGTACTTGGTATTAATATCTCTGATAATGATATCCATATGATTCTCCTTTTTACATTATGGATAGTCTATGGATGGTATCCATAAGCTATCCATAATATGGTTGTTTGCTATCCATAGACTATCCATGAAACTCAATTTTTGATATCAGATTTTTCCCTTAGAAACGTGGTAGGCACAGCCTACCTAGCACCTTTCGTAAGAAAGTGATATTACGTTTCCTTATGCTCTTTACAAAATAAGGTGTTTAAATGGAATTTTATGTTTTAGATTCCTTGAATTGTTCCCACTCATCAATCAATTGGCTATAAGTAGCCATTAATTTTTCTTGCTTATGTTGCTCTCGAATCGACAAAAAATCAGTTTGATTCGTTAATTCTAAATATTCTGTTCGGTATTGAATGTTCATCGTACCCGTTTTACTACATAGTAACTGATTATGATGTTCTTTCACTTTGAATAACTGCTCCTTCTTTAAGATTTTTAACTCCGTGCCAACTATAAGCACAATTCTGTAAAGAAGAATCATTTTCAAAAGATTCTCCTTATTTATTCATCTTTCATAGGAAGCTCTAAATCACCACTTTTCCTAAAACATATGGTTTGTTTTGTTGATTATTACTCCCATCTAACCTCAATTTCCCAATGCCATATCGTAGACTTGCTTCAACTTCATAAAAATTGTAGACCTCTTTTCTTCGGTCGATTGTTTTCGTCTCCTGTCCATCTTTTAAAGTAGATCTGATGCCCTTAACGGTTACTTCATGGATACTCGTGTGAACGATATCCGTATGGATCAACTCCTCATACTTTCCAAAATCAACGTAATACTCATAGCCGCTCAGCGTCGGAATCAGATCAATAACCATTTCTTTTTCGATTGATCTTTTAATGAGTTTTATAAATACACAACCAAACAAAGTGAGAATAAAGCCTACTTCAAACAAATACATATATCCATTTATAAATTGATCAATCGTCGTTAAGAAGTTCTTTATCCCCTCTACCGTTTTTCCAGATTGTTCGAACCGATCTGTTAGAGTCGTTAACATACTGCCTAAGATAAGTAAGTCCAATAAACTTTTGAAAAGTTTACTCATTGTTAAATTTTGCCTGATAAATTGGACGAGTAAGTAATTAAAAATAGAAAAGCACATGACACACATTAATGTCATTACTGCCGTGAAAATATTTGACGCCGCGATCTGTTTTGGCTCACTTAACAAGTAATAGGCCACCCCATAGACCACCACCAAATAGCCGATTAAAGTAACCATAAGTGAAGCCATATAAATAAAAAGTTTTCCTATTGGCCATAATTGCAATGCCCAAAATTCCTTTCGTTTGCTATTTCTTTTCAAAGGAAGCCATGTGTGTTCGATCCAGTCATTGGATTTTATTTCGATTTCTTCCTTAAATTCTTTCTTCTTTTCTTGCCAATGAGGGGACATAATTTCGTTGAGCTGTATACATAAATAAAGTAACATGACACACGATAACGTACTCATTAACCCCTTAAGTAACAGATCTTCGTCAGAGAACAAAAGAAAAAGCGTTCCGACGATCACGGACACACTGACGAGAAACCCAACGATAAATAGGGCGATATAGCTAATCCATAAAAACTTTTGATACGTTTTTTTCACATAGAACCCACCTTAATTTTTTATTTATTATCAGCTGTAAAATATTTTTTAGCAGCTATATATAGAGATTCAAAAGATCTCAATTTTAATGTGTCTAAATTCTTTCTACCATTTTTCAGTTCAGATATTGTCGTGTTAGACAAATTCACTTCTTGACATACATCTTTGACTTTTACAACTTTGAGATAGGCTTTAATCAATACTTTCTGCTCAGCGAAAATATCTTTGCCGACCAAGTTCGCTCGCTTCATTTCTTTCACTCCACCTGTTCTACTAAATATTTTCTTTTGTCATACGATCAATTTTTTCTTGAAGTTTTTGAATGATCTCTTCTTGATCTTTCATTTGCGTTTTCGATGTTTCAATTTCTTGCTGGTAACCATTAATCTTATTTTCAGTATTTTCCTGATCATCTGCGACTTGATAAGGCAACTGATCTTTTAATTTCTTCACTAATTCTTCATTCAAATCTATGGTTGCTTGGAAAGATTCAATTTGTTTTTGTGCTGCTTTTTGTTCTTTCTTGTATCCTTTCACTTTGTAATTGATCGAATGTTGTTCATAATCTTCGTCTTTCACGTGATCTTTGACCTTATCTTCGTGAATATAAAAAATCAGATCTTGCGGTTCTTGCATATCCACCTTTGGATCAATTTTTTCAGGAATAATGGTTAATCGCATAGCAATATATTCTTCTGGTACATGCGATAGCTTCACTGCAAAATAATCATCAGACACCTTAATCACTTTGGCTTTTATTGCTTGATAATCCCCTTTAGCTGTCTTTACTTCTACGCGATAATTAAGATTAGCCAGTTCTTTTAATAAGCTTTGATCTTCATCGTCGATCGCAAATTCAAAAACTAATTGCTGGTTCGCTCCTTTTTCTTTTGAAACCATCGTCAGTTCCTTCGTGTTTAAAAATGCGTTCGTGCTTACCTCATCTGGTATGTCTACCTTCTTATGCGTATAAATCGGACTAGCAAGAATTAAAAAGCCGAGAATCATAAAGATTCCCAGCCATCTAAGATAACTTTTCCGTTTTTTGAAACGTTGTCTTGCTCCTTTTTTCTTACTCATTTTCTTCCTCCTAACGAGTGAAATGACTAAAGTCTGTGACTTTCCATTGACCATCTACTTGTTTTTCAGTGACAGTTAATCCACCTTTTATTTTTTGCGGTTTGACATCTTTGAATTGAGGATTGCAGATTATATAATCAACAAATACGACAAAATTTTGTTCCTCTTTTACACTGCTTGTTTGAGCGTAAGTTTGCACGTCACCTAATGTAAAGGAGTAACTTCCGTAATCATCATGTTGGTGATCATCGTCTGCAGGACTTAATTTGTCGATCACTTCTTGGGTTGCTACATCTTTTAGTTTTTCCGTTAATTCATTTTTACTTAATGATTTATCAATGGCCAATTTACCAAACTCTTCTGCCGTCTTTCTTTGTGCTTCAGTTACTTCCTCTTTTGCTTTTGTGCCATCTTGTTGCTTCAGCTGATCGATTTCTTGGTTTTTCTCATTGATGGTTTGATTTAACTTGTCGATCTTCGCCTGTGCCTCAGAGGAATTTTTTTTGAGCTTCTCAGACGCGTTTTTAGCCACTTCTTCAATTTTATAGGTATTTGTCGCTTGTTCCTCTTTCAGCTGCCAAAACAACGCGATATTGCCGATTAAACTAACGCTAATTGCAGCTGTTAAGACGATTTTTAAAGTTTTATTTTCCATATTTTTTCTCCTGATCTATTTTTTGCTGCTATTCAAAAATGGTAATGGATCGATCCATGTACCATCATCTGTGAATGCGTGTCCTTGTGCTTGACGCCAATCCATGCGAGTGAAGCCTAAATGCAAGTGTGCTGTATCTCGTATCCCGATTACTTGACCAACTTTCACTTGATCGCCTACTTTCACACGAGAATTTCCTGTACTATTTGCAAATTCTTGATACACCATATTCAAGCCATCGTAATTAATCACGATCACACACGCGCCCAAACCTGAAATACCAGGATTGCCAACGTACACGACTTTTCCGCCATGAACCGCATGAATCTCACTTCCTGGATGATCAACTGAACCAAAATCTAATCCGTCATGGAAACCATTTGGTCGGAACTCTCCCCCTGGATTCGTTCCAAATAATTGCCCACCGCTAAAGGAACTTTTATCTAAACTGCTGCCAGGGAATAGATTCGTCCATTCACCAGTAATTGTGCCATTATCATTACCACCTTCACCCCAATGTTTCTTCGCGAATTCATCATATTCGGTTAATTTATTAGAAGTGATAATTGACATACACCCTGTATAATACGGACTATCTTCAGTAATTCCTGCAGCGGCATAACCGCCTCGTCCTAAGATCAATAAGCTTGCGCCAGGGCTTTTATTTCCTACACAAGCATTAAAATTTGATTGTGTGGCTACCATAAATCCGTAATATGAGAAGGCAGCTTTTGAGTTGGGAAACTTCATGTACCAGCCACCTTCAATGCCACCAATTCCACGCGCAGTTCCTTTTGGAAATAAACAGCCATCGAACCAAGTAATCCCAAAATAATTGAGATCATTTCTTGCAGACGCCGACGTACCAAACGCTGATTCATAACCGTATTGCGAAAGGATCACACTTGGTAATAATTTATACTTCACTGCTGCACCTACAGCATATTGCGCAATCTCATCAGAAAAAGGACCTCTTCCTTTGATTTCTTTATAAATGGGTAATCCTTCCGAATATTCTCCTGTAAAAGCTTCGCCACCACTACTTGAATCTGAATCAGAATTATCAATCGAACCCGCCGCAAGTATTAAAAATAGGGTCACGAACACCGTGATCAAAATAGTTATCAAACCTGCAGAAGTACCAAACAACCACAAAAATAAGCGTCGCTTTACACGACGCTTAACATACTGCTTGATTAAACTTTCATTTTGGTTTTCCATTATTTTCCTCCATCAAACAATTTTAATTGACGTTTGTTCGGACTAAAATGAACACGAATGGTTTCTTTTGAGCCAAAATTGATCACAGCGTCTCCTTGATTTTGTTGAGGAATGGATTCTAGTTCTGAGTTCGTCATTGATTTACCAACTAATCCTTCTATATGACGTAAAATAGATTCATCCATACGCATAAAAATCTTCGTAGAAGAAAATTCAAAGACTTTCTTCAGTTTCGAGAAGTTATCAGAAGACATATTTTCTGGCACCATTTCTTGGGGGGGATTGTGTAGCTAAAACAGTCATTGCTTCTACTTTACGCATTTCTCGTTGAAAGTTTGTGACATAATTTACCGTTTCAATAAAATCTGGATTAATCGCATTATGGCACTCATCAATCATCGCCAAGAAGCGTTTGAAGTCTTGTTCTTCCATTTGTTTTTCTTTAATTAAACGTCGTTGTCTTCTTCCTTGAATCAATGCCTGATTCCAAATCAACGTCATAGCCATGTACATTTGACATTGTTGTACCCCTCGATCTAAGCCTGTAATAGAGTCAATGTCAAAAAAGACCAACTGTTGTTGGTCAAGGTGTCGAATCGTACTATGACCATCAAAAATCATGCCGTACGTCTCACATAAGGATTCTACGATGGATTCCATTTCTTCTTTTCGATTCTTTTTCTCTTGGGAAGCACCTGGTAATTCCAGTTGTCCTAAAAAGTCTAAAAATTCTTTGAACGTCGGATAAGCTTCTGGATCTTTACCTGTGACTTGCGTATCAGTATTTAAACGCGAATTTGAGGAAGTAAAGCCGCGTGGTACTGTTCCATACTCTTCATAAAAACGATTTAAGTAGGTCTTAAATTCTGCTTTCATCGTTCCTTTTAGCTGAGGACTCACTAACTGTACCTGATAGACTACTTTGTCTAAGTGCGTTTGATAGGACGCTGCTTCATTGATCTTCAAATCTTTGACTGATCCATCGTCATATAACCTGGATGCTTCATCATACGTCCGTGTGGCAAATATCTCTAAAGGATTGATCATCCCGTCAGATCCGTCTAAACGCACCATAATACCGTTATATTCCTTTAAGAAAGGAATAAAGTCTTTTCCCTTTTCAAAGCCCCAAATAAAGTCTCCTGCAGCTAAATGGGCTTCCGCGATCATTTTAAGAACGGTCGATTTACCAGCTCCCATCATTCCTAGAAGCAAGGTATTAGTAGACAACCGTACACTATTTTTATACGTTGCATTCCAGACAAATGGGCCGCCTGTCATGGTTTCCCCATATTGTGTGCCTCCTGGATCTTTTAGCGTTTGGTGGTGGAACGGGAAACCTCCGCCAATGTTTAACGATGGTAGTGATTGCCCTTTGATATTTCCGAACCATTCAGCTTGTTCATCAAACATGGTAAACATCGATTGCCAATCTCGTTTGGTTTTATGCAGATAAGTCACCGCACGATAATCCATTCCTTTGAGATTTTCGATCAGTTCCTGCGCTCGTTCATCTACTTCTTGAATCGTGTTTCCGTAAACATGTACTCTCACTTTGACTTGCTTAGAAATTTCACCATTAGAAGTCAATTTTCGAGCATATTCTGCTAGTTCCAGGTATTCTTCTGCGCTTTTATTTCGGTCAGTCGCTTTTCGTTCGTTATCTGATCGATCATTTAATTCATCTAAGGCACGATTGATTTGATCAATCACTTTTTGCTTTTCATCTGTGCTAACATCTAGTGTGGCCACTGTATGAGGATTGTTCATGAGATTGGCCAACCAAAAAAGAGCAGGATTTTTTGTGTAGTGATAAACTGTCACACACCGTGAATAACCATTTCCATAGGTTACATACTCTTCATCGAAATTTAATCCACCTTGTGGCAACACTTGTTTTAAAAAATCTAAATCATATCCTTTGGATTTTAAAATTTCTATTTCCCGATTTCCTAGTTGCTTTAATGGATCAAGTACTTTTTGATCATTTTGTGGTGAAAAAGCTGTTTTAATCGCTTCTAACATGTACAGTCACCTCTTCTTTTTTGATTCTCTACTTGGTTAAAAGATTGCCCTTTTCCCAACTTACCCAGGCTTAAAGTGTGAGGAAATTTTCTAGTGATCTCTTCCTTCGGAACATCTTTTTCTAACCATATCAACGGATATTTCATTCTCTCTTCTCCATTCCTACTCATCATTCATATTGTTCATTCGATAAAGAATCTTGATCAATTCTTTTTTGTAGAGTGGTTTTAACCCTAAAATGCCACTAGATCGCATTAACTGACGGTTTCTGGTTTGTAAATCCTTGATTGTCTTTCCTTCAATGATGAAAAAGAAGCTTAAGTCAGGACGTTCTTGTTCTGCTCGTTTCAATTCCTGGATTTCCTCTACTAATTTCTTTTCATATTTTCTTAATCGCTGTAGATTTCTTCCTAAGGATTGTTCCATACGATTCTTATCTAATAACTGCCGCTTTTGTACGATTTGTTCCGTTAGATCCGTCTCTGTGGTCAAACTAACTAACTTAATTGTTGGCACATACGTACGCATGACGGTGGTTAACTGATTCATTCGTTCCAGTTTCTCTTGTTCATTTAATCCTTCCACATCTGTAGAAACTACACGATAATAACGTTGAAAATGATCTTCTTTAGTAATTAAGACTCCCTCTTCTGTACAGGATTTATAAGGAAATAAGTCCAAGATAGAGCGTTCTTCTGGTTTTCCAAACTGCAAAATGGATTTTCTGTCAACTGAATTTTGACCTTTGACTCGCATTTATTCATCCTCCTTATACGTACCATGATAATTTCGGTTAGGATCTAACGCATGATAATGGTTCTTGTCCGTAAAAAAAATAGACTCGATAATCGCAAAAATCTGGCGTTGACCTGGGTTATTATAGGGTCGCCAAACAATCACTAGAGCTATCGCAATCCATAAGCCATAATTCAAGAGTGCAAAAAAGAGTGGTAAGTGGACAAGATTATTGACTATTTTCGCCCAAAAAAAGCAACCACCCAGCGTTAATAGATCTAAAAATAAAAAGGCGAAAAACTTCCATTCCCCACTAAATCTTGGAGGATTTTTCATGTTAATATATTTATCCATAAACGATTTCTCCTTTTCATACATAGAAAAAAGGCCTAACTCGTAGGCCTTTTATGGTTTGATATCCTTCAATAATTGTTCTTTCAATTCATTGTTCCTGTTTTTAGTTTCTCGTGTCACATTTATTTTTGTTGGTGCAGTAAATGCCACATTTGCTGGCTTGTAACCCGTGTGAACTTTTTGAATAGGTTGTGGTGCAGCTTCTCTTGTCACAACATTTTGAACGGACGCATTCCCTGTCTCCCCACTTTCAGATAAATTGTAAGAAACAGTTGTCAGATTTCCATTTTCAGGCAAACGACTTGGTTTCATTTGAACATTACCTGCAGTTGATTGATGAACAAAACTTTGATCATTCTCCTTGAATTGATTCAAACGACTATCTTTCATTGGTAAATTTTGTGTCTTAGGTAAACCAATTTTCGTTGATTTTTCAGTTCCAACTTCGATTCCATTATCATTTGGCAGATCGATGGAATCATCATCCGTTTGTACTTCTTGATTTCGTTTTGGTAAATCTGAAATGCGCTTTTCATTTTCAGAATTAATGTTAGATTTATAACGATATTGTTCTGGATCTGTTTTTGGTAATTGACCATTTTGTTCTTCTTCTGAATTTTCGTTAGAATGCGATCCATCTTGGTGATCTTTGGCTGAAGAAATCGCTGCACCTTCTTGATTTTCTTTTTCACTTGTTGTATTTGCCTTCACTGCTGCATTGACTTGTCCTTCACCATACGCATCTTTTAGCCCTTCTTTGACTTCTGAAGCTTTTTCTTTTTGTTTTTCTAGTGCTTCGGATGGATTCTTCACAGCTTCAGCAAATTCTTTGGCTCTCGTGCCGTCTAATTTCTCTTCTAAGGTGTCTTTGGCTTTTTCTGTAAGATCTTCAGCTGTTCCTTTTAACCCACGTTCATTGACGTAACCAAGACCTTCTGCGGCTTTAGAAACACCATTCTTCGCTTTCCCAAACATTTCCGAAACTGTCTTTTTACTATTTGGCACAGTTGGCGCTTTATCGTCTGGTTGTTCTTCCCCGTTATCAGGAGTAACATCTTTTCGACTGCCAAATCCATTTTTACGAATATCATTTAAATTGCTTAAGCCACTCTTACCAGCACTTGCAAGGTTTTTAGCCCCGCTGCCTACATTTTTCGCAATATTTCCTAAGGCAAACATGCTAAGAAGAGAATTGCTGCCGTTTTTCAGACTCGTATCAACACCGAAAATCTTCGTAACTGATTGAGAGCCTTTGAATAGCGCAATGGTTAGTACAATTAAACCAACAACATACAAGAATCCATTGATCTTTCCTGCCGCATGCAAATCACCGATACCTGAAAGCATTAATGTGTAGATTCGTAATTCTAAAATCGTAAACGCCAATAACAGGAAGGATTGAGAAATATCTTCTATAGCACTTTTCATCCGTTGGCCTGTCTCAAAGTCCGTTGACGCGGCAATCACTAAATAGAATTTTTTAAATACCAGCTCAATAATGCAAGTAACGATCGTAAATAGGATAAATAAATAGGCCACCGCCAAAGAAGATTCACCAGCTAAAATAATCCCTGGACTACTAATGTATCGACGATACCCTGAAGTATATACATATTTTGCTAAGCCTTCATCATTAATTTTAACAGGGATTTCTTTTCCATTATCATCTAGTTCCAGTCGGTATTGTAACGCTCTTAACCGATCCTTTTGTAAATCTGACAATCCACTTTTATCACTATCCGCCATTTCAGCGGCTTGATCAGGAGTAATAATCCCATTGATATTCGCTGTTTTAAAATTTTTCGCTGTTAAAGCATTTCTTTTGTCTGTTGGCAAGGATTCTACTTTATTCGGGTCAGTTGCTAGTAATGTACTTACATCGATCACATTATTTTGAATAATTTGAAAAGCAGGTGAACCCGTTTTATCTGCTTTATTTGCTGCAGTGACGTCTCCATAAAAGTTTTTACTGATATTTAACCCTTCATCGATTAAAGAACTACCACCAAAAATCAAGATCATGGCCATAAATAAATTAACCAAGATATTTTTGACTTTTGGTGGGTGTTTACTCATAAAAAATTTCAAGCCTAAATAAATTAATGTGACGACACAAAAAAGGGCCAATACCTTACTAATCAAACTTTGAAACAGTTCATTAACACCAGCAGCGTTCAATAAGTCTTTTAAATCAAAGCTTTGATAAATAGTTTTTTCTAGTAAAGTATTGAGATTATATAACCCTTTGATCAATCCCCATAAAAAAGTATTACAAATCCAACTGAATACATCTTGATACTGCAGATAATTACCATAATCTTGTAAGACTTTTGTTACGGTTTTGGGGTCTGCATCCCCTTCTCCAAATAAACCTGACCACCAGTCGGCTATGCCAGAAAAAATTCCTCCAATGATCATTCTTTCACCACCTTTTCAGATTCCAATAACAATCGTTTCCCAATCATTTCAGAAATTTCTTCATTTTTGATCAACTTTTCAACATATTCTTGAAGACGATCCGTTGCTTGTTCTTCGTAAAATTGAATTAATAATTTTTGGGCTGTCTCATTTTCAAGAGATTGAACAATTTTATAGAACATGTTTTCTTCGATTTTTTCTCCCAATTGTTCATGCAGTCCATGATAGAGATCTCTAGCATCTTCATCTGGTAAGAAATAATCATAATCAATCTGTAAGGACTTCAAATCGAGATCTGCGTGAGTACAATAAATATCAATATCATGAATGGTTCGACCTAAGGTATCGAAATCTTCAAGATATTGATAAGCATAAGGACTATTGGATTTTTCAGAATTAAAAATTGGATACGGCCTTATCTTATTCCCTTTTAGATCTCGCCGTTTCAATGGCGCAAGTACAATCGTTTCTCCTTCTAAAAAAGTAGAAATTCTTTCAGGAGTTAAGATACGATCTGAATCAACATTACGATTGATATGTGTATTCATACCTAAAGAATTTACAGTACTATTTTCTTGTTCAACCGTTTTATTTCCTACTTTTTTAGAGAATTCTTCAATGGTGTTATCGTCTGTAGACATAATATATACATGTGTTTGACAATTTTCTTTGATAATATCTGCATTATCTTCCCCATACTTCGCACGTAGTTGTTTATATGATTGAATAAATAGATCCCATAACATATTACGACCTGCCGTAACTGTCATGATTCCTTCCATGTTATCCATCGCTGGCATATTCCCAAATTCATCTAAAATGAAATGAATTCTTCGGTGACATTTATCACCTTTGGTCTTAACACATTGCGTGGATAACTCTTTATATAACTGGCTCAGAAAGATACTAACTACGATGTGGTTAGATGGATCATAATCAGGTGTAAGCATAAAAATAGCCATTGGCTTGTCGGTATAGTGCATCCGAATAGACTCTACTAGTAAGGTACTTTTACTTTCATCTTGTGTGAGAACCGCTTCTTTTTCCCATTCTGGCAAATGGGTTTCTCCCCTTTTTTTTCGATAAACGATATTACCCTCTTCGTCCCTCAATTCTCTTTGAGAAAATTCATACCAAGCAACATATTCTTTTCTTTGGTGATCATACTTTAAACAAACTTGATCCCCCTGCTCTAAATGACAATCAAAGTTGATTTCACAAAAACCTCGATAACCAACTTTTACTCGTTCTTCATGAAATTTCTTTCCTTTATGATAAAATTCCACTACGATTCGTTGATTTAAAAGACTTTCATGTAATTTCAAATCCAAATATTTGGGAAAACCAACCGATTTATAATCAATGGTTGATTGAGAAGTCATTTTCGCAATTTTTGTTAGGGTAAATGGATTCAATCCTGTGATCGCTGTTGATAGAATATTGCCTTTTGCTTTATCAGAACCAATTTTTGTTGCCCCATATTGTTTTTTCGCTAGATTTCCAGGTGGTAACTGATTCATAAATTCATCTAAAGCATTGAGTTGCTTAAATTCATTAGTAGGATCTTGATAATTAAAACCGCCAATTTCAGAAAGAAGCTCAACAAGATTATTGGGTGTTAATTTGGAGTAATCTCCTGTTTGATCGGCTTGTTCTAACAACGCAAAAATAAGCGCATTGACAGCTTTCTGCGCGTTTTCGTTAAAGTATTTGTTATCTGAAGCATTGGCATCATAATAAATCGTATTTGTAAATGTATTTGCTAGTTGCGTAGCGGTATCCACGTCTCCTCGTTGCCAATATTTCACAATTAAAGCCAAAGGATTATCACTCATTGACTGTAACGGTTCAGTTAGATTATAAGCATAAACATCATAGCCTCTGACTTCTAATTCGTCTTTGCTGGCTACATACAACTCATTTTTAGGATCATTGACAACCATTGAACTTTGTTTTTCTGCACGAGACAAATTATCAATAGTTGCTAATACTTCAATTTGTCCTTTCCCTGATCGAGAAGTACCAACAATACAAGTATTAACGGTATCTGTTTGGATATACCAATATTTTTTATAGTGAGTGATAGGAATGCCACCATATCCAGGGAAAGTACCTTTCGCGTCTGGTATTTGAGGATAGATTTGTTGAATCTCTTTTAGTGTCATTAACCGATTATCCCCTTTTTGTCCATCCGCTAGCGGACGAAACCACATGTCCATTTTCAAGCCCATAAGGACAGCTGGAACAACACAAATCGTAGAAACAACTAAGCGTGTACCTAAACTCGTTGCTGGGGTCAAAGGATTCCAAAAACCAGCTGAATCAAAATGAAAGACCTGTGGCATTTCCTGTAATTGAAACAGATTCACTCCTTGTAAGCTTCCTTGAATGATTTCAAATCGACTGAAAGCTTCAGGTATTCTTGTCACTAAATAATCTAAAGGGAGATAGACTAAACCGCTATACATTAGTTTTTGTTTGACTCGCTTATCATGCTTACCTGGTAATCTTTCACCTGCTGGTGCATAGCGATAAAAATGTGATAGATATTTCTTTTTTTCTAAATTAAAAGGCTTGTCTTTTCGTTTCGTTGTTTCTCGAATCCGCATTATTTCACCTCATTTGATTCTGAACTTTCGGAAGAGTTTGATTGTACAGTTGAATCGCTTGATCCTTCTTTGGTCTTATTAGAATCACTCTCTTTACTGTTTTCCATACTTGGCTCTGTTGTTGACTGATTGGTACGATTCAACAATTCTTCTAATTGTTGTTCATACTCTTTTCTTGCTTGTTCCTGGGCTTCTTCCTTGATTGACTCCGTTGTGGCTACAGAATCAGCCTGTGAAGATTGATTGATATGATTAAAAGCAAATACTGTCCCTCCACCTAGAAGCAAGCTTAAACTTGCAATACATCCCACCATCCATCCGTTAAAGGAACGCTGTGGGGAAGGAGTTAGATTTGTTTGGTTGTTCATTGGCGTTTGAACAGCAGCTACTGAAGGCATTGGTTGAGGTTGTGCTAGATAATTTAACTGTGCTTGTCGCAATGTATCCATTTGTTCTTGACGTTCCTTACGAGCAGCTGCTTCTTTTTCCTTTTCTTGCTCTAATCGTTGTTTTTCTATCACCATTTTTTGTTCCGCAAGATCCTGCTCACGTTTTTTTAGTTCTAATTGTTCGCGCTCTTTTTCTTCTTGCCGTTGTTTTTCTTCTTGTTCTTTCAATTCTTGTTGTTGAATTTCGTACTCTTTTTTCCATTTTGGAATTTGTGTTTGTAATTCTTGCTGGATCTGTTCGTGTTTTTCCATGAGAGCTTCAGCCGTTATTTGATACAGTTTATTCAGTTGCTCATTTAATTCTTTGCTAATCTTTAGCTTGTCTGTACGCAAACCTCGATAAAATTCTTCTTTTCGTTCTCTTATGCGTTCTTTTAACAAGTTTTCTTTTTCTTTTGATAACGCTTCTTGATTCGTCTGAGTAAAATTGTTGATCTTTTCTACACACAAGGAATAAGCATTGTCGCGTTTCTTTTCGTACCGCTCTTTGATTTTTTGTACTTCTTCTTCAATCACTTGCTGTTCTTCTTTATTTAGTTCCTCTTTTGCTTTCTCCCAATTGGAAGACTGTTCCGCCGCATACTCATTAATTTCTTGATCTGTTTCCTGTTGGCGTTCTTCAAAGGTGGCTAATAGATCTTCTTGTGCAAGCTCATGCCAATTTGTTGATTGGACAGACTCTAACTGTTCTAAAAGTGTGCCTTTCCCCTGTGAAATTAATTCTTCTTTACTCTCTAAAAAAGCTTGATAGGTTTGGGGTAATTGATATTTCGAATAAAGCTCATTTAAAAATAATTGATTTTTTTCTTTCATCCATTCATGCTCTGGCGGATATTGATCCAAAATATAATCAAATACAGTTGCCTTTTGTATCTCAGATTCGTTTTTCTCTACCTCTTCACTGATAAGTGGTTCAATATATTCCTGAGAATCCCCTTCAGTCCATGTTGGCTCTTCATTCGCTTCGACTGGATCAATCTCTACTTCGGTCGTCTCTTCCATTGTTTCTTCAAAGGGATCTCCATCCAATTGATCCATTACCTCGTTCTCTTCCTCAAATATCGATTTCTGAGTCGGAATATCAGCTTGTTCGTCAACATTGTCTGTCTCTTTTTCTTTTGATTCATCCTTTGGAAAGATTGGGCGTTCCCATGGAACTTCTTCGTTTACTTCGACTTCACTCACTTGATTCACTTTTCTTTGGTCGCTCTCTAGCTCTTCTTCTAACACTTGTAGCAATTTTTCATTTCGATAAGACTCTTCCACACTCATGGTTTCATCCGTTTCCTTAAACACATCAAGGCGGATCAAATCCATCAATGTAGGATAGAAACCTTCTGAAATTTGATAATCCAGCGGTCCAAAAACGTATTCTGTACCAGCTTTCTCTATTTTTCCTTCTGTGTCATGTAACGTGAGAGTCAACTTAACAGAAGATTGACTTTCTTGTTCCAGTACTTTCCCTAACACATGTAGTTGTTCTTCCGTTTCAATGACAGAATATTTCATTGTTTTTGGTAAAAAAGAAATCCGCTTTCCTACTTCTTTCGTTGCTTTTTTTATTAACTCTTTATCTTTTTTGGTATTGCCTGCAATCGTAAAGTACATGAGTATTCTCCTTTCATAAAAAAGGAGTAAAAAGTACATAGCTACTTTTTACTCCTTCATTTTGTTTTTATAATCCCTGTGGGGTTTGTCCAAACATTCCAAATAACGAAACCACAATAGAGGCAGCAGCTAAAATAATTCCTACCCCCATCAATACATAACCGACGTGCATCTTCCCGTTTTCAGCACCTCTTCGTCCAAATAAGAAGAAAAGCCCCCCAATAACAATGGAAGCAACGGCCGCAACACCAGCAAAAATCATCAGATTATTTTTTAAGCTAGTAGCTGCACCTTGTAATGCTCTAAAAATATCAACCGCAGCTACTACTTTCGGTTGAGTTAAAAAATTCATTGTGATTGATTCAAACATAAGATTATTCGCTCCTTTTAATGTTTAATAATTTCATCGAAAACAAGTTTTTCGCGTTCACGTTGGTAGATATATCCTTCTAAGTCCTTATCTTTTCCCCGTAATAGGTCAAATTGTGCTTTTTCAAGAACTTCTTGTTTCCACTGTGTTTCAGAAACACCGCGACGTTCTAAGATTTTAGATGCGGCTTTTTCAAATGGCGTTTTCGCTTTAGCCACTGTGATTCCTCCTTCAGGACAAATAAAAAGACTAGCAATCACTCACTAGTCTTTTGTAATTTGTATTTATTTGATTGTGATCCATCATGAATTAATTTCTCTTTTGTTCGTTTTTCATCATTACTAGATCCAAGAAAAACAATTTTCTTTACGCCATCCTTCTCATAAGGAACAACAATAAATAAAGAATCAGGTTTATTTATAAATTGTCTTATGTCTGCAGAATCTATTATTTTGTATCTTTCTAAACCTTTATAGTCTTTTTGTCTCTTAACTGTTATTTGTACAGGGTCTGGATGCCATACACTCTCAGAGTATTCCCAAGTAGTATCATCTATAATTTTTAAATTATGAACAAGACTACCTACTTCTTTCTTCCAGACAGTTCCTGGTTTTAATACACCATTACCTTGGCTAGCTTGCTTATTTTTTTCACTGCCACATCCGCCTAAAATAACAATTATGGCAAACAAAGAAGTAAATATCGTTATTAACTTTTTCATTTTATTCCTTCTTTCGTTGTTTTATTTTAGTATATCAAATAACGAAAGTAGCAACAAACCTCATTTTGATACACGGGGAACGGATACTCATAATTTCCCACCTTTCTATAGAAACTTTTTCTCTTGATATTGTGATTTATTACAAAAAAGAGCTATAATAAAGAAAAAATCAAGAGGGAGCATTGCAATGTACGCTGATAAAGAGAAAATCGAATGGTTACTATTTGAAACTGGCAAGACAGCATATGAAATTAGCAAACATTCTTCAGTCGCAGAATCAACGATTGCGGATTTAATAAAGAAAAAAAGTGCGATTGAAAAAATGCGATTTGATAATGCTGCCAAACTAACCAAATACGCCGAATCCATTTCTTCATAGCATATAAACAGCCATCCTTACACTTTTCATAGGACGGCTTTTTTATTTCAAAATTTCCACGGTATACCGTTGACTACCTCGGTACACCGTGGTATATTATGAATGTAAACAAAATATTTAATCATTTAATAGGAGTTGAAAACATGAAATTATTAAACCCAAAAACTGTTATAGCTATTGGAACATTTGCTGCCACACTTGCTCTTGCTGGATCTGCTGACGCTGCTTCAACTAACGTCATGTATCGCCTTTATAATCCAAATAACCATGAACATTTTTACACCTCTAGTACAAAAGAACGTGATCATCTAGTGAAGATTAAGTGGGGTAATTATGAAGGCCCCGCTTGGGAAGCACCGACTAGCGGTGGTCATCTTGTCTATCGCTTATACAATAAAGGTCTTCGTGATCACCATTACACAGCTAGTTGGGATGAAGTGAAATGGTTGACCAAAAATTACGGTTGGACTTACGAAGGGCCTGCATGGCGTTCTGCCGAAAAAAATAATAAACCGATCTACCGCCTTTTCCTTCCAGGTGTCACCTCTGGTTCGCATCACTACACTGCAAGTTGGAAAGAAGTACAATGGTTAACCAAAGACTATGGCTGGAAATACGAAGGTATCGGTTGGTATGGCGCTGACACCTCTAAACCCAAAGTGAATAAATCGGCTCTAGAAGCTCTTTATACGAGCGTTAAGGGAACGAAAAAAGGTGACTATACCGACAATACCTGGAACGCATTCCAAACCGCTTTAAACAATGCTAAAAAAGTGTTAAATGACTCAAAAGCGACTCAAAAACAAGTGGATAGTGCCAAAAACACATTAGATTCTGCTTACAAGGGATTAAAGAAAAAACCAGCTCCTACTGTGAACAAAACGGAATTACAAGCCTTGTACAACCAAGTAAAATCAA
This sequence comes from Enterococcus sp. 2STP, assembly GCF_032465635.1. Taxonomy (NCBI): domain Bacteria; kingdom Bacillati; phylum Bacillota; class Bacilli; order Lactobacillales; family Enterococcaceae; genus Enterococcus; species Enterococcus sp. 2STP. Next base: position 63,754 of record NZ_JAWDJH010000025.1, on the reverse strand, counting down.
CTGCTAAAGGAGATTTTACAGAAGGATCTTGGAATAATTTTCAGACTGCTTTATCCAATGCTAAAAAAGTACTAGACGATTCTAAAGCTTCTCAAACCCAAGTAAATAATGCTAAAAATAGTCTTGATTCTGCATTTAAAGGGTTACAACACAAACCTAAACCTTCAGAATATGCGGTAACTGTCCGTCATATGAATCGACAAACTGGAACGCTGCTAAAAGAAGAACATGTCTCAGTAAAAGCTGGTACAAGTTACACTGCAAAAGCTAGAACCGACTTGACTAACTTTGAAGCACCACAGTATCAAGTAAATGGGAATGAAACACAAACACAAACGATTAACACAAATACCACATTTACTTTTTACTATGATGAAGTCTTTCTAGTTGAAGTGAAAGCTCGTCCAAATAAAGTCTCGGATACTGATCCAAATATCCAAGAACTCTATAATTACAGTAAGAGTTATCCCGTCGTTTATGGACAAAGCATCACAATTGAAGCACCTACGTTCACTAATTTTGTTCTTGACCCTAGAGAAAGCTCTAGCAACACTGTGACTTTAAACAACGTTACAAGTAATCAAGGAATCAATTTTGCCTATACTCATCAATACAACGTCACTGTGAACCATATAAACGTTGACACAAACGCTGTTTTATCTACTGAAACACAAACGGTTTACGAGGGAGATCGTTTCTCTACTTCTTGGAAAAATATGACCGATCAAAACTACTTCTTGTGTAGAAATGACGATTCATCTGTTACCGTTGATAAAAATGGACAACGTGTAATCAATAATGTTGACCAAAATCGAACGATCACTTTCAAATACAAAAATATCTCACTAAGTGATTTAAACAACTATGTGCGTCAAAAAGAACTTGCTTGGTTAAATAGCTACCGTCAACAAAATGGCGTTGCCCCAATGCAATTCAATGATATCGTTCAACAAGCTGCAGATATTCGTGCAAAAGAATTACAAGTAAGCTTCAGTCATTATCGACCTGGTGGCGGTACTTTCCAAGATCTCTTAGAAAGTTTAGGCTGCTATGGTGCTAAAGGAGAAAATATCAATAGTTTCTACCTTTACATTGACGAGATCCTTTCAGATACAGGAGCAGTAAATGCTATGGTTATGTGGAAAGATAGCGCTGCTCATAACGCAAACTTGCTTTACAACAATCAAAGCATCGTTGGTTTATCCCATGCTTATGAAGTTTCTGCAGACGGATCACTTTCTTCAGATAATGTATTTATTAGCGCCAACCCAATTTTCAAATAGAAAAACAAGGCTGATTTTCAGCCTTGTTTTTTTGCTTAATTAAACTTAAGAACCACATAACTTAAAGTAGCTAACACAAGTAATAGTAAGCTGACCACTAAAGTTGTTACTAAATGTGTAGAACCTGTTTTAGGAACAATGACCTGTGGCAAGTTAGGATCAACCCCAATTGTCACTACATTCGTTTTATTTGAAACATTATCTACTGCTGCTACAGCTTGATTATCAATATTTTTTTCTGATTGTAATGGAGTTTTAGCTGTAAATATCAGCTGAATTTCTCGTCCATCTAAAAGATTGTTACTTAAGAAATCAGCGGAAGCTTCCCACTTCAATGTTCTCGAATTGCTATCATAGGTTAGTGTGCCTTCAGAAGTAATATCTTTTCCTGTACTCTTATCTATTACTTGCGCAGAGCCTTCTTTATACGTCAAACGAGCTTCAATCGGATCTTGAATACTAAATTGCTTGTAGTGATCTGACGCAGCGTCTACGCCTTTTGTATGCCATTTTTGTGTGACTAGATATTGTACTTCAGACCCTGCATTTAAAGGAGCTGTAGGTGTACCCTTCTTACCGTCATTTCGTCCGTTTACATCTTTTCCATCTTGTTGCACTTCTTTCACTGGAATTTTAGGGAAATAAACGGTAATGATATTTGTATCCTTTTCTACTTTATTAATGATCGAAGTTCCCTGATTTTTGGCTACACTATTTTGATTGGCCAATTCATTAACTTTTACATTGATCACTAATTCGTAAGTTTCGCCGTTATACTTCATTCGATTTTTTAATGTATCAGCTTTCGCTGCATATTTTACCTGGTGTTTTGTTTTGTCATAAGTCACTTCACCAGATACATCGAATTTTTTATTTGATCCACATTCTACGTGTGCATCGACGTAGTCTACTTCTTTTGGTAAATTATCAATTAACTCAAATCGATCGTAAACCGCAAGTAAATCCACTCCTAAACGATTCACTTTTTGTTTGATTCGATATTGAATTGTATCTCCTACTTGCAACATTTTATCGTTCACGTTATTTCCGTTTTTATCAACCCCTGTTTTTTCAGGTTGATCAGGAACAACACTAAAGATTGTTGCAGAAGATAAAGTAAACCAGGTTTGAACATTAGAAGAACCAATCACAAACGTCGGATTTGCTTCAGATATTTTAAAGGACACAGTACCTTGACCAAACTTCGGATCTCCTAATTTATCATGCAAATTATTGAAATCATTATCCGCTTGTGTCAGCTTAGAGCTTCCTCCTGGGTGGCCACCTACCACGTTCAGATTGTTGTAGAAAGATTTAAATTCTGAAAGAACTGTATCTTTTCTGACATACCAATCTGTCGTATTCATTTTGTCATAGTGGGCATATTCTCCTTTAAGATCCGTGCTTTTTCCTCCTGCAGGGTTCAAAGAGTTAAAACTGATAAATGTATCTCCTGAAAATTGAACGGGGCTACCGTCCTCATATGTGGCTACTAGCTGCACATTCATTTGTGTTGCATGGTAAACAATTCCTGAGAAAAGGTTGTCTGAGATCCAAAGTACTGTTCTTTTTTTAGATTTACTCATTGCACCATTTGCATTTTTATAGCCATCGTCTCGAAAATGAGTCTTTGTATAGTTGTTATCTAGAATATTCCATGGCAACGTATCTGAATATAAGTGGATATTAGATAGAACTAACTTGATATTCACTTTTTTCCCGTTATACGTACCGATTTTTCCGTAGTCAATATTGACTTTGGTGTTGGTTGTTACGCCTTCTAAAACAAGGTTTGTTTCACCGTATTCTTTTTGGAAAGAAGGGTAACGTATATTTTTGTTTCCCTCCACTAATCCTACGTAGTCGTCCGTAAAACCACCTTTGTTGGCATCAACATGATATTTGTAAACTTTGGACGCTCCGCTTACAGTAATATTTGTTTTTGCATTAGGTACATCTTTTGGAATAATAAAATTATTCTTTACATTCTGAATTGGATTTGACGGATCGACAATAACTTTTTCAGCAAAGACATTGGCTGTTTTTAACCCAAACAATGTACCTAACATCATCATTATGGGAAAAACATATTTTACCCGTCTTGTCCACGAGTGTTTAAAATTCATTCCTTCATCCCCTCTTTTTTATAAATGACTAGTGAAATTCCGACAACAACGATCAAATTGATCGTTGTAAATAATGGATTCCTAACGAGCTTTTCCATAATATCTAGCGGCATAGAAGCAGCTGGTATGTTTAAAATTCTCATTAGGTATGGTTGGTAACTTGGTAAAATAGATAATTGAGAAAATAATAAACCGCAGTACAAAAAGACTGCGGTTAAACAAGAAAGATTGAATAATAATAATTTGATCCATTTCATCTTATTTCTTCCTTAATCCCTAGAAAACAAGTGAGTAACAAAATCCCAACAATGTTCAAAGAAATTTTTCTTTACGCCAGTAGAAACGATTTTTTTCACTTCTTCTTTAGGTTGCGAAGCTTCTGATTTAGGATAGATCCACACATCCTTTAAGAATTCACCGTTTTTATCAGAAACAGGTGTTAATAGAAAAATATCCTCGCTATTAGAAATGTTTTCAGGACTTGATTCATTGACAATATAATAAGCTTGTTTCTGATTTGCCTGTACTTCTACCGAGAATTCAAAGACACCTGTTTGTTGATCAATTGTCTTTGTTTCTCCATTAGAAACTAGCTTCAATTGATCACTAGATAGTTTTTTCACTCGATCTTTTAATTGGGATTCAATTTGATCAGTTGAGAGATCCTTAACATCCATCTTTTGTAAAATGTCCGATACATCATAAACAGAAAACTTCGCGCCATTTACTCCTTCTTGTTTTTCAAGCTTTTGCCCCTGGTTGTCTAATTGTTCGGAAGAAATAATCTTTTGAACGTGAATGGTCTGTTTAACTATTTGATCGTCTTCAGCAATTTTCGGTTCTTCGGAAGAATCAACTGTTGACGAATCGACGGTTTCATCGCTGCTTTGAATCGTGCTGCTATCTGACGTTTGGATTGTTTGTTCTGTGCTATCCGTGCTTTCTTGACTGTCTGCAAACGTTAACTGTGTGTAGGCAGAGAAAGAAAAAAGAGCGGCTGCACAAACAAATAGCCATTTTCTATTTCTCATGTTGGTTACCCTCCTTTATTTTTTCTTTTTATAAACAAATAGCGAACCAATAATCATGACTGAAAGAAAAACAGTACTTCCTAAAAGCCATTTCCAAGATAATTTTTGTTTTTTATTTTCTTCATCTTTTAATTCTGATTTTGTAAAGGATACTCGTTTCCCATACACTAGGAAACGGTGTGTGTTGATTCCCTTAGGCGTACATGTCATTAGCGTTACTCGATCTTCATTGGGATTTGGTTCTAAGTAAGTGACAAAGTTTCTTTGTAGTTCATCTTTTTGCACTTCCTCAATCCGATCGATTTGATAAGCGTGCTGCTCACCATCAACTTTGATATAAAACTTTTCTCCTTTTTTTACTGAAGGTAAATCATCAAAAAGATTATCTTTATAAAGTCCACTATGACCTGCGATTAAAGGATTTTTACCGTTTCCTCCTGTAATGTCACCAGTTCCTTCCGTAATACCTACACCATTTTCTAAAATTTTGTCGGACGTTCCGTCATAAATTGGTAGTTTTAAAGAAATACTTGGAATTGTAAGAATACCAACGGGATCACCTAACTCAATCTTAGCAACATCCAAAGAAGAATCCGTGCTTGCTGCCGTTCCTGTTCGATCGATTGCGGCAATCTGCTGATTTTGCTGGTATTTCGCCACGCTCGCTTCAGCAGGCATCAAAAGTAAGACACCTGCAGCTGAAAGTAACCAGAAAGCAATGATCCATTTACCCATGATTCGCTTTTTCTTAGGCTTCCTGATAATCATTGGTTTTGATCCTTCTAGGCTTTCTTTTTAAAGTAAACAACTGCAGAAAGTGCCCCTGCTCCTAGCAACAAGCAAGAGACCAATACATACGTTTGAAAACCGTTGCTACCAGTCATTGGTACGGAAGCTTTTTGATTGTTTTTGATCGTGATTCGGTTTTCTTCTTTGTATGAATCTTTGTCTACTTTGAAAGAGATCTCTTTCGTTAATTTTTGATAGTTTTCAGGCGCTTTTGTTTCTTCCAGTGAATATTCACCCTCAGTTAAACCAGTGATTTCAAAGTGACCTTCTTTATCTGATTTTAGGATTGCTGCATTTGCTACATCGTCTACCCATACTGCTTCTTTGACACCGTCTTTATCCGTATCAACTAATCCACCATAATATTTTCCTTCTGCGTTTTTAGCAGCAAATTCTGCACCTTCAAGCGGTGTTGCTTTGATTCCTGTTCCAAACAGTCCGCTATCAACTTTTAAGAATTTTGCGCCATAAGTCACAACGTCAGCTTTCGTTTTTTCGTGGTGTTCTTCCTGATTAAATGGATTGTTGTTATAAACGAAATCCACGCTATTTGTTAATGGATTGGCAACAGCTGCGCTGTCATTTACATACATGTTATAAGTCATTTGAAGATCTTGTCCGTGTAAACTTGCGACAGTATCACTTACTTGGCCATTATTCACGATAAAATCGATCACAAAGCCATTTTCTGAATTTTGGATCTTATAATCTGTATTTTCTTTTAATACCACTGATCCATCTTTATTTGTTACTTTGATATTTGCTTTAGCAGCGACATAAGAAAGTCCTTGTCCTGCTGTATCCCCCCATTTAAATACACTGTAAGGAGAAGTTTCGCTTTTCACGCCGTTTACTGTGATACCGTCTGCTCCGCCTGCAATGTCTGTTGGGATATGAATCGTTCCTTGATAATTTACTGCGTCACCAATTTGGAAAGAATGTTCTTGTCCTGTTCCATTTGTTACTGTTTTATCGATCACTGGTGCTTTATAGTTTACGTATGAAGCTTTTAAGTCACTTGTCACGCCATCATTCGTAATTTCAAAGGTTAATTTATTGTGCGCATCGTTGCGAGCGTCTGCGCCTAATAAATATTGATCTGCTGTTGGTTCTTGATCTGATCCCACTACGACTTCTGAAGGAACTTCCACATAATAGTATTTTCCTAACGTCAAATCAGTCGCAGTCAGCTTTCCTTGATCATCCGCTACAAGATCTCCTAATTTTGTACCTTTTCCAGGTTCGCCCTTGTATAACTCAAATTTTGCCCCTTTTAAAGGTGTTTGTTTGCTTTGAGCTGTGCCATCGTCACCAAATTTCGTTAATTCAAAACTCAACTTAGAAACAATATTCTTTGGATACAAATGAATGTCTTTTAAAAAACCTGAACCTGTATTATCAGTCATTGGGGCAATCACAACCATTGGTTTTGCTTTTTGTGTGACTAATCCAGCTGCGGATTTACTTTCATACACCACATATACATTTCCTTTGGAATTGACATAGGCTGGTTGATCCGCAAAAGTGATCTCACCATTTTCATCTACAGCTGAAGTAATTTTGTTGGTTGCATTCTTGACGTACTCACTGTTAGATCCCTTGTCTTCTACATCTTTCACGATTTCGTCCACTTTCGCGTTGGTTAGATCAGAATCTTCCCTCGGTAATACTTGATCCGTAATATTTCCTAACGTAAACTCAACATCACCATAATCTGCCTTGTTGTATTTCGTTACACCTGTAGGATACTGATCGTGCGTATAACCATCGTTTTTAATCCCGTCAATATCAACATTCAATTGCGTACTTTGATCGTACATTAATTTATGAACCGTGATATTGACCTTCTCTGGTGGCGTTTTTTGCGTGACATCTTCTGCATATGCTCGATATCCCTGAAAGCAGCCTGCAATGATTCCTAACATTCCAACAAGCATTCCAGCTTTTTTTACATACCGATTTATTGCCATTTTTTACTCTCCTCATTTCATATTTCAACGACTCGCGTTGATTAAAACCTTGTTATTGTAGCTCTCCCTGTACCACGTATCTTTCTTTTCCTTGTGACGTATAAACACAAGTAAATAACGTTAATAAGGGTTTTTCTCCTTTCTTCGGTAAAGACAAGAAAGAGTTCTCTTCAGGAACGCCATCGATTAATTTAAAGTACTCAGGTACGATAAATTTACGCGTTACCTTGTAACGATAGACGCCATCGTTACTAACTAAGTCCATCACCTCCCCTAATGACAACTTTTGAATATCAGAAAATAAAACACCTGGCATTTCCATGTTATGACCTGCTAGGACATAGTTTCCTTTACCCATTTCAGCATCTTCATAAAAATAAGTAGCCGCTCCAAGACTCAAAGTGTATTGATTTGCCCCTTTAAAAATCGGCAATGCTAAACCAAGTGCAGGAATCTGAATTTGTGCAAATACTTGTTTATTGACGCCCATTTCGATTGCTTCTTTTTGTATGGACAACATTTGCCCCAAAGACATATCATTATTGGCGTTCGTTGCATCCTCCTTATAACTCTTTGCGTGTGCATTGATTTGATCTACGGGCATCTTTTTTTCTATATTTTGCTTAAACACCTCTCCTTCATGTTTTTGGTAGCTAACATAGCCAAACACACTGCAAAAGACGATTAAAGCGACTCCTAAAAAACCAAATAACCATTTTTTCATCCATCTGCCTCCTTTCAGACAAAACAAAAAACACTTTTTCACAACGAAAAAGTGTTTTCTCTTATTACTATTCTATTTCATTTATCTGGTGGTTTTATATTGGTGTGTAGCCATTGCTAACATTAAGAATACAATTGGCACCCAACTGATTGTAGTTAATGTTTCTTCCATGAATGATTGACACATGATCGCTAAAAAAGCCCACAAGAATGTTAGTTGTCCGTTTGTCAGCTCACATTTTCTTACGAGCAACCATAAGAAACTAAGCAAAAGAATAATCGATAGAACAAAACCAATCAATCCATAGTGATTGACGAGTGCGTGATACGTATTATGATTACCTAGAATCTGATTTCCTCTATGGAAAAAGAAAGGTTTCATCCCTACAAATATTTGTCCTGTTTTTTCGCCTAATGTTTCATAGAATTTGCGCCAAATTTCTTCTCGTCCTGTAAATAAGTGAACTTTGTCTGACATTGCAGCAAAATAAGAAATCGGTAAAGCTAGAACCGAAACTGCTGCATACATCCAAAAGGACAAGTGTGTGTTTCGAAAGATCTTCTTAGGTAAAATTTCTAGGATAACGAAGATAACAAGCACGTATAATGCTGCTTTCGATTGGCAAACCCAAATCGTTACCCCAGCAAGAATCAACGCTGGTAATGATAGCAATCGCATGTACCATTTTCCAAATGAACTAGCAAATCCTGTGATAAGAAGGGCTAATGTCATTAAAGAACTACCTATCGTATTTGTATTGATCCAAATATCTGATAATTTGTTCGATGGATTCCAAATACTTTGTCCTTCTGGTACTGGTATCTCGGTAAATACTCGATAAACCGTTACGAGTAAAAAGACATAGAATACTACAAGATACAAGCTACGATCAAATACAGTAAATTCCGTCCATTTTACAATCAAAATAATGGCAATAATTGTCGGAACGATCAGATCACCATAGAAAGTATCTCCTCGGTAGCTTCTAAAAAAAGAAAAGAAAAGGTAAAAAAGAATGCCTGCTGCAATGAAGAATAGATCGTTTCTCTTTACCTTGTACAGATTCAAAAGAAACAAACAGCCTACGAAAAACGTCACTAACTGTGCAGCATTATCATAAATAAATAATACCGTAGGAGGATTTAACCCCACCGTCCATATTAAATATAGAATGGATACCAACAGTAACAGAAAAATGGCACTCATTTTATTGATCAATTTTTCTACAAGTTCTTGAATGTGACTCACTTCCCTTATTTATTAATTTTTTCTACATTGACTAATTCGCACTGGATCACATCGCACTTTTTCATATTATTTGCTTGAAAGTCTAACAGTGTGAGTAGTGGTTTTTTACCTGCTTTTGGCAAGGATAAAAAGGAATTGTTTTCCTTAGATTGAACTACCTGGCTGTAATCAGAAATTTTTCCTCTTTTGGAGACTTCGTACTGATACTTGTAATGAGCATCGATTAGATCAATTTCTTCTCCTTCGGATAAATCAATCATATCGGATAATAAAACGCTTGGTGTATCTACGTTATAACCAGCAAGAATATAATTTCCATTTCCCATTTCAGCATCTGGATAATAAGTAGAAGCTACTCCTAAACTAAGCGTGTCGCTATTCGCTCCTTGAAAAACAGGGAGAATAAATCCTGTAGAAGAAAAAACAAGTTTTCCAGCAACTTCACCTTTGAGATCCTTTTCTAATGCCTGTTTTTGATTAGTAATCAGTTGTCTCTTAGAAATATCCGTTAAACTGGTCAAATTATCTTGATAGGTTTTAGCCTGTTCCTGAATATGGATTGTTTTTGTTACATCATCTACTTTTTCAGCGATTTTGTCCTTTTGATAACCTTGATAAGCAAAATAACTAAAAAGGAGAAAAACAATGATTACGCCTACATAAGGATTAAATAAAGTTTTATTGTTTTTATTCATCTATCTACCTTCTATATTTGAATTAATTTACCTACATCTAACCAAGATAAACCACGTTAAATTTTACTATTCTTTTTATTCAATAACAATGCCGCATCATAATTGATCATTTTCATATCATAATCGTCAAGAAACTTCTAATAATAGTTGGCAATTAGAACTTGTTTTCACATAAGTTCGTCTCAACTGTTCAAAATTTTTCATTGAACCCAACAAACAGGCTTTTTCCTTTCCTGTTATCTGCATGTCATTGATATATTGCATGACAGATAATCTTTTAAGGTGTTTTTGTTTCATCGTTTTTAGCAACTTTTCTTCCATTTCTTTCGACACTTTTTTTCTGTTTTCGATTTCTTCATAATTCATGAGTTTTCCTACCTTCCTTATTTTTTGCAAAAATAAAAAAGCCTATGTTTACATACGCCTTTGATTCACTCTAATTATTATATTTTTATTTGACTACTGGTCGAACAGGTTTTAACTCTTTAATTCCGTTTTGTATCCGCCAGTAATCGAATTCTTTTCTCAACGTTGATTTTTTCATATTTGTTCCTTCCGCTAGAGATCGAAAAACATCTCTTGGAGTATAACCTCGAGCTAATAATTGAATGTACTTTCCTTTAGTTAAACTGTCCATACTTATTGGTTCTAAAACTTATCTTGCCATTTTTTACCTCCATTATCCAAAATTTTCAATTTACCATATTAGCCAAATTAAATATTATATCAATAATTAAAAATACAAAACACACGATTAAATTCAATAGCAATAAATAAAAAAGTATTTCATCTTCTTCCATAGAAAGCTTTTCACATGATTTTCCGACAACATATCGTAATGTTGCTGTCAATATAAGACATAGCATTTGGAACATGAACCACTTAAATGCTAATAAATTTTCATTGACTAACCAAAGAAAAATTGTTCCTATGAAAGCGGCCACAGCAAAGAAAAAAGTAGCGATAGTTAGAGTGATAAAAGCATTCCATAAAAATATTTTAAATACTTTTTTCACATGGTATCCTCCATAATTTTTATTTTACCATCGATTGTAAAATATTTTTTCATTGTTTCAACCAAACTTTCGTATAACGGTTTAAACGATTCGGTAGCTATTAACTCGATATTTTCCAAATTAGTGAAATGTTCTTCGAGTTCTTCTTTCAATATTTCATCATTTATTTTCTCCTGCACTTGATCACTTATATACAATTGATCTTGCCTATGTTTGAAAGTTTTACCAGATTCCCAATCTCCTGTTTTTCTAGCGTAATCATACTGATCTACCGTTAAATATTCTTCATCATTACTTCCCAATGGCTTTTTCTTGCTATCATATCCATCTAGCCAAGCACGCATGAACTTTTCTGGATTCTTTATTAACCAGTCAACTGCTTTATCATGTTTATCATGCTGAGTATCTTCATTTTGACAGTAATACCAATCGTGAAATGTTAATATTAAAGCTAATAGATCAACATCTGACGAATTACGATAATAATCTAGTAACTCTGCTACATTTTCAGGTACATCAACTGACTTTTTCGGTTCGTCCAGTTCTATTGCATTCAATACCGATAAAATTGCTTCTTTTTCTGAAATCTCTCGTTTGAATTGTTTCGGAGCTAAATTCATGACACTCAAGTCATTTTCAATCTTTTCAATCCATGCAGTTCTGCTCATTTTCACAAATTTTTGAATCATCCCTCTACCACCTTTGCTATCTACTAAATTAGTTTTACTTCATAACGAATATTTTTATCGTTTTTCGTTCACTCAAAAATATATAAAATAAATAGACTCGTTTATGGCGTCCGAAACGAGAAACCCTAGTAGAAAACGGTAAATGCTCGATTGATCCAAAGATCAACGTCTTCGCAAGTATCTACATGTACTGCAGCACACGACACAATTTCTTGTGCGTCCTCCCCATTACGAGAAGACCTACTCCTTATTTCATGAGTTTGCGTCAAAGCCTAGATCCCTTAGTAGCTGCTCATGATTAATCTAGGCGCTATTCTAACTTGTCTAACTTCTAAATTCCCTCTTGTTTACTCTGTGCATATTATTTACACAAATTCATTTCACCCCTATCCAAACAAGGGCATTTACTCGATTGACCAATTTTTTACGTTACCAATCGTAAAAACCTACCCCGTCACTCCCCGAAGGGAATTGTTGATAGATCAAGTCTACTCCTTATTTTTCTAGTGATTCTAAGTTCTTTTAGAAGTCTCGACAATATTTTCAAGCAAGCGAAAAACGATAAAATACAAGTTATGAGAATGATTAATTCAGCTGATTAAACGCCCCATCCCTTTTGCGGTACAACGCAAGACTCCATTTTTTCTTCGACCAATCAGTACACCGTTTTGGTCATAAACATGTTTGATTGTTGGATATAGCTCTTTTAAAGGGATAGGATCTTTTAAAATTCTTTGCTTTTGTTTACCAACGTAATAAATCATTTCCTCTGAGACTTTGTCTTTCTGGATTATATATTTCTTACACTGCACAACGGTTTTACTTTGGCCAGTTGATAGTTTCTTCGTGATTTTTTCTGTAGCGGTACACCGTTTACCGTAGTGACAAATATTTTCAAGACTCAAAATTCCCGTATATGACATAAAATGATCCTCCCACTTTCTTTAAATATTTTTAACAAGTTTTTCTTGTTATTTTTCAAAAATAGAGAATTGATTTTCGTTCTTGATAAACAAAAAAGAGGGAACGCATACAAACATGCGTTCCCTCTAATTTCAGCGTTTACCATACGGCAAAGGGCCACACAGACTTTTTTCTAACACTATGCCTTGACATAGATCCATCGTAATACCACGTATTTTTAACTTTTGCAAGACTAAAAAAGTGGTATCACTTTTGAATATCTGTTATACTAAATCCGTTGCGGGTAATACCGTAACACTGAAAGGTTAACGCATTAAGGGCCAAATCTTAATGCCTCCTGTGGATGTCGACGAAGGTTGGTAGCCTTCCGAGTCTCACAGGGCCTTTCTTTTTTTTGTATTTTCAATTATCCTAAATTAACGTCCAAAAGTGCAGAACGAAAATCAATTCATCACAAGCATAGCAGACAATTAAATTTAAAACAACTAAATTTATACAAAAAAATGTAAGCGAATAATATTCGTATTGCCTGAAAAGAAGTAATATCAAGTTTTTTAGCTTGTTTAAATAATGAAATTATCTCTCTTCGTGTATTATTATAACTCAAAAAAAGGAGTGTGCAAACATCTGTTCCCTTTTTTGCTGTTTGAAATTAATTATTACTTTTAACAGTTATGACGTAAAAAGCTACGTTTGCGATTTTTATCATAATATTTTAACTTACAAGTTCTATTAAAATAGCTATTACTTTGTAACATTCGTAATATAATTAGAATAATAAAAAATTTTTAATTTTAATGCTACCCATGAAGCAACAATCATCCTACCGGTAAAATTTCACTCTAACCAGTCTTTCGTAATAGTGTTTGGGTAGCTTTCAGAATTCAAACGTTTTTCACTTGATACTTTAGCAGCTATTGGTTTTTCAATAAACCAATTTTTTACATAGACAAAAATCAGGTTCTGGATATTTTCGACTTTTTCGGTTTTTAATTTTTGATAGGCTTTTAACAGTGTCGTGTATAATTCTTGTTCTGCATTGACATAATAACTATCGAGTTCTTCAAAAACTATTGAAATATCACTTTCTATTTCAGCTTTTTTCTTTGCATTATGAATAGTCTGGACGGTTTTTTGAGCTTCACTGTAACTTGAAGAAAATGTTTTTATCAAATTTAATACTCGTTCAGGGACAAACGTAGCTATGCTGTCGCTTGTCATGATTGTCTCAAAATTGTCTAGCAACAATTGATCTTGTACGCGTTCTTTTTCAGTGTCTATATTGTGTCTATTAGTGTCTAATATATTATTATTATTAAGTTCTGGTATGATTTTCATACCCTCTGATTTATCAACGTTTTGGCACGGTATGATTTTCATACCCTCTTGAGCCCCAAGGGATTCAGCGTCTGATTTTTCGTTAGGGGTGGGTATGATTTTCATACCCTCTGATTTATCAACGTTTTCCCTATTTTCTCTATCAAATTTTTCGAGTAAGTAGATATCATTTTCTGAGACTTTTAATTCTGCTAGATATAGTCTATTAGGATTATTTTTCCCTAACTGTTTGTTGAATCCCATCTGTTTTTGTAATAATAAACCAAATGATTCTAACTCTTTTTTGATTGCTATCGCTTTTTGTTTTTGGCAGTTTAATACGCTGCATAGTTCATTTGTCGTATAAGTAAAATAAACATTACCATCTTCATCGATTTGCTGTTTACTGATCGCGATCTCTAATCTTGCTTTTAAAAGCATATAGGCAATCTTAGTTGAATCTTTCATTTTTTTGTATTCGTCAGAAACAATAAAGACTTTTGGAAATTGATAAAATAATTCGTTGTAAACTCTATCCGCCTTAAAGTAATTAAAATCAGTCATTGTAGATCCTCTACTTTCACATTGTATTATTTATGTAAAATTACCTACTCTTTTCGAAAATAGCAAAGATAAATAAAAAATGCAAACGCATTAAAAATGTTTTTTTATTAAGTACTACCTAAAATCAGAAATAAAATTAATTGTGTACTACCTTTAAAGTTATTAAGAACTACTTTAAATATATATTATTTTTAATTAAATACTACCAGAAAATTAAAAGAATAAAATATCGAGTCAAATTAAAGATAATTATGTACTACCAATATAAAAATAAAAATTAAATTAAGAACTACCTAACATTTAGAAAACATACTACCTATAAATACAATAAATACTACTCTAATTAGGTAGTATTTATTGTACATTCTTATAAGGTAAAGCTTTAGGATATAAAACAATAGATTATATACTACTGAAAATTATAATAAGTACTACCAACAGCACACATGTATAATGATTATGTACTACCAATAAAAATAGGTAATTTAATTACATACTACCTTTTTTATTGCGTAAAAATTTAATTTGTAGTAGTTACATACTACCTACTAAAATATGTACTACCATTAATGTTTTAATTACATACTACCTTATTCTTTATTAAGTACTACCAAACTAGTAAGAAGATAAAAAAAAAATACTACCAAAGTACAATTAAATACTACTTAAATTGTAAAAATTAAGAACTACCTTATTTAGGTAGTTCTTAATAAAGAAAATATAAGATAAATTTACAATGTGTAAAAAATTAGACTTAAGTTTTCAAATATATGCACTTGTTTATTAAGTACTACTTTATTTAGGTAGTATATAATTTATACATAAAAATCACATGCGTGTATTTTATCTAGCAAAAGAGTTGCATATGATTTATATAAAGGTGTGCAGCATAATTTAGTAGGAATTAAGAGAATAAAATAAATATTTTTTTGTTTTGCTAATATACAAATACTACCATTTTAAGGTAGTGTCTAAATATGCATCGTTCATTTTTTCAAATAATTGTATTATATAAGCATAAAAATTGATATAACTATTTTGTAGATTATTTAAGTACTACTTAAATAAGGTAGTAGGTAACTAAGAAGTAATACATATCTTCTTTTATATATAGAAGGAGAGAGGCCTAGTTAAAAGCAGCGACGGAGAGTCGTAAACTAGTTGAGCAATCGTTAGTAGTAATTCCAAGGCTTCATCTTCGAACAACATGAAACAACGACAATTAATAACAATGGATTTAATGATTCACAAAATTCATTTGATGGACAATCAATTGATATTAGCAATGTGGTTCTACCTTTTTAAGTATACGCATAGATTGCAATCGACAGATTATGTGCTATAATAAGAGTATCAAAACAGGTTCATATTACGACCGAAAGCCACTAGCGTGCAGGCTAGTGGTTTTCTTTTACGTTCTTTATTAGATTAACGGGTAGGCTTACTGTCTTTTTTGGCAATTTTACAATCAAGCCATTTGCAGACGTAGTGTGCAGCTACTTCTGCCAGGATTGCAAAAATAAAATCTATAAACAAGCTCATTAATTACGACCTCCTCCCCTTGCCAGAATGGGCCGGGGTAGCAGACAGCAAAACTATTATAGCATAATTGAAATATCTAAATGACACAGGTTTATACAGATATAATAATTTATGTAGTCTATTTTTGATCAAAATCGACATAATTTTTAATAAATACCACCTTTTTTAGGTAGTATTTATTTTTTATGTTTTTAAAGAGAAAGTTCATTATATATGGGAAACTTCTTACATATTATGTTGAGACATGTAAATATTCAACCCTGTTAGATTATTTACAAAATTTTATTTTGTGTTTATTCTTGTTTTAAAAGGAATGGGATAAAATATAAGTATAATAACTATTGGATGCTAAATATAATTACTGGAGGAGAGGTAGTGAACATACTTAATGAAAAAAGATATGTATGGTTTGCTGGTAAAAAATATATGACTACTTTCAAAAGACTATCCGAGTTAATGCAACAGACTGTTAAAAGTGCTATGCCTGAAGGATACAAGTTTAATTTTGTTCAGTCTTCAGTATCTACTGAAAGTATCTACTTTTCAATTCTTTCTGAGAGTAGGCTTTTTCATTTTAGAATAAATTCTCATGCAAAGAAAACTGATGCTGATATATATACGTTCCTTACAAATAATTATAAAAATTTCAATGATTTGAGCAGAAGTATCAGTGAATATCTCAAGGGGAATAACTATCTCAAGATTCGATTTTCACATATATTAATTTTACTACCATATTTGAATGAGAATTTCACCCTAATTCAAGTAGATAAGTCTTTCATTGCCTCAGGTAATCAAGGTAAAATGAATATTACAAGTAACAAAACATCACGTTTGCTATTGGCGTTGATGGGTTACGGAATTCTTTATAGAGATGACCAAAATGACCAGATTCTAATAACTCGGGCCGGGCGTTCATTATTAATGAAATATAGAAAATTTATACCGGAAGGTTTTCAAATCTTACAGTTAGAAAACATGCGTTTAGAAGATTTATTTAGATTAGCAGAAGATGATAAGTATAGATTTGAAGTTTTGAAAATTCAAAAGAATGAACTATTGAATAAGTTATATCCTGAGAATGCGATAAAAGCACATTTTGGTGATGCTAATCATATGTATAGTTGGTTCATTCCTAAAAGATTTAGAGGGGGAGTAGATATGGCAAATACAGTCTTAAATCCTAGCTCAGCACGGAAAGATTTTTATAAGTTGTTGAAAGATGTAAATGATAATCATACGGAAATTAAAATCATTAGTGAGCGCAGCGAAAATAATGCGGTGCTTATTGGTTTGGATGATTGGAAAGCAATCAAAGAAACGCTATTACTTGAGCAAACAGGCACTTTGGATGTTGTTCGTAAGCGAGAAAAAGATGATAGTGGATTTACTGATGTTGATGAAATTGATTGGGATAACTTATAATGAATAACTACTCTGTGATGATTAAAAACTCGGCTAAGGCTGATTTAAAGAAAATCAAACAATCTAATTTGAAATCTGAATTTGAGAAGGTTATTCAGACTTTAAAGGAAGATCCCTACCTCCCTACCCAATCATTTGAGAAGTTGAAACCTAAACATAAAGGTAGGTATTCTAGAAGTTTAAATAGACAACACCGGGTTATTTATAAGGTAGATGAAGATGAACATGTGGTTGAAATTTATTCAGCATGGATACATTACGAGTCGTAAAAATGACAAAAAAATTGGAGGATAATCTTTTTGAACTACGATCGGATTTAGGAAATAATATTCAAAGATCAATATAATTTTCACTGGACAGGTTCGCGTTTCATTATTACACATGGTTTTAGTAAGAAGGCACAAAAGACGCCACCAAAAGAAATTTTACATGCTTTGGAAATACGTAAGGAATTTGAGGAGGAGGAAAACAATTGAAAGTAGAATTTACTTGATAAGCCAAAAACATCCTAAGATTAGTGGGTAAGATATTTCGTCAAATATCTTACCCACTAATCTTAGGATGTTTTTAATTATGTACTACCTTTTACTTATTAATTATAAGGTAGTACTTATTTATCCTTTTTTTGGTAGTATCTAAAAACAAATATGTTATAATAGTATCAAATAGAATATTGCTAAAAGAAAAGAGGTAGGAACGTGGTAGCGAAGAAATATGTGATCGGTAATTTTAAAGGTGGCGTAGGTAAAAGTACATGCGCGCAGATGTTAGGGTTTGAATCAGCAGTCAATGAAGGAAAAAGAACCTTGATAATTGACTTGGATATGCAAGGAAATACTTCTGATGTGATGAATTTAACGCATATGAACTTCACTAACGAAGAAGGAGGCGGAGAAGGTGAACCTATTGTTTACGAAAATACTGTGACTGACGTGTTGATAAACAATCTCCCACCTAAAGAGGCTGTCTATAAAGTGATCGATAATCTCTATATACTTCCGGCAGACATGTCCTTTGAAATGTATGATGATTGGATCAAAGAACAATATAACGATTCATTGTCCCAATTCAAATATATGAAAGAAAAGCTAGAACCATTATTTGATGAGTTTGACGTCATCTATTTAGATGTCCCACCTTCTATTTCTGTATATAGTAAATCCGCGATGTACATTGCTGACTGGGCAATCGTTGTCTTGCAGACTCAAGTAAAATCGATGAGAAATGCTATGCAATATCTTGAATATATGGACTTTTTTGTGAAAGAATTTGATACGAACCTATATGTTGCTGGTGTGATCCCATTTATGTTGGAAAGTGGGGATGCAGTAGATCAAGAAATGTATAAACAGGCTCAAGAAATTTATGGGGAACATTTGATTAAAAATGTTGTACTTAAAAATGCGCGTTTAAAACGATATGATGGTTCAGGTATTACGATGGAGAAGACAAAGAAAGGTCGTTTGAAACAATGGGATCGAAAAAGCCACGAATTATTTATCAGCATTTTAAAAGAACTGGAAGAACACGAGAACTGGTATGCTATGGAGGTGGATTAATTGGCTGATATCAAAGGACTGGATATTTTTGGAAATAATAAAGGGCTTGCCAAAATAAAAAAAGAAGCAGAAGCAAAGAAAAAGCAGCAAACAATTACACCATCTGAAAATAAGCAATCAGAAGTGAGTCAACTTCAAGAAATGAAAGCTTCTTCCAATATAGAAAGACAAGGAAGAAGAAGGGCCAAAAAAGTTGGCGCACCAATCAGAAAGTTTGATAAGGTTTATTCAACCAAGCATCCTTTAAAATTGTCAACGTTATTAAATGCTACTTCGAGAGTTTTAGTAGAGAAGTATGAGACAAATATGACAAGAGATGAATTGTTGAGAAAAGCCTTGGATGAATATATTAGACAAAACCTTACGCAAGAAGATAAACAGGACTTATTTAATGATGTGGTGAAAGAATTAAATTTGTTTCGAGAAAAGTATCCCATCGTTCCAGAACTAGACGATCATGGAGAAATAGTGAGGACGACAGCCCAAATTAAGAAAGATACGGAAGAATCTATTCGAAAGGGTTGGGGAATGAACCTTAAAAGTAGAGTGTTGTAATAAAAATAACGGATGATTTTTAGTTATTAGTAAAGTAAAGGAGCTACTGACACGTGAAGAAAATCCTATCAATTCCTAAATAATGAAGGTGCTAACGTCCCTTTTTTGCTGTATTTGATTATCGTTTGAGTGTTCCGCTAAAAGAAAGGAATCCAGTATTATCAATGGTGACGCTCTTTAGCTTGTTTCTCCAATTGGGTAGTCCGATGGTAGGATTTGCACAAGAAGCCTCTAGAGAGACATAGAAGGTAGAACAAAAAGAGACGCCTGCTCCTACGAAGGCATCAGAAACTTCATCAAGCGCTCAAGCAACAGAAGAAGCCCCTAAAGCTTCGACTGACAGCAGTCAAACAGAACAAGCGACGGAAAGTGGAGTCAGAGACAACACAATCGCAAGATCAGGGAGAGGCAACAAATGACACACCGGCGCCAGCGTTGCCTACTGCTGAATTGCCAGCTCCTCAAGGAAAAGCAGGAAATACAAAAGTTGATCCCCCATTGACTTTGCCGCCAGGGTATGCCGCGGGTACAATAAATGATAGTATCACTAGACAAGACAATGGAGATAAATTAGATTTGGTTTGGTTTAGTTCTGGTAGTGTAACAAAACGTGGATTACCAATGCTTTTAAATAATGGCCGATCATATGTTAATTTGGACGCTCTTGGTGTCACTCCTTTGGTAGATAAAAATATAACACTAGGAGGCAGTTACAATAGTGGTATATTTTATAGTATTCCTGTCTCTAATCGTTTATATGGTCATACACAAGATAGCCTATACTGCTCTTTCTACTTTAATGATAACCAAAATAATCATTTTAAATTGGAGGTTGTTCAAACTTTTAATAGTAATAATTCTGTCACCGTCAATTATACTCTACAAAACTTAACTACGACTACTTTGAAATTAGGATTGCTGCAAAACATGGACCTAAAGGTGATAACCGATTTTGTTCCAGTCTCACCTGTCAATAACTTTGAAGGATTTTCGTTACAAGGTTCGTCTGGACCAAGACTAACCATCTTGCCTGTCGGTTTTGAAAATTGGACTGCGGGGCGCTACCTTGATTCTACGAAATTTCGTAATTTCACACCAGCAGATGCGGATGGTGTGGGCTGAGAGACGGGATTCCCAAATGGGGATCCTACAAAACCATTAACCGAAAATAAACCAGTAGATCTGGGGGATAGTGGTGCATCTATGAAAAATGTCGGAAAAGATGTTCCCCCTAATGGTCAAATTTCTTTTGACTATGTTCTAAAATATGGACAAGATATTGCGCTAGATTTAACGGTTGATCAATCTGATATTACTGCCATCGAAGGTAGCGATGCCACTATTACAGGACAAGACTGGGATGATGATACTCCTGATTTCAAGGTATCGATTGAAGAGAAAGCGACCAGCAACGTAGTAACCTCACAAGTTTTTACTAACATTGGACTCGGGCAAAAACAACCCTTTCAATTAACCATTCCTGCAGATAAATTGAATCTAGGCACGAATGAATTTATCGCACGGGTTTCAGACAAATGGGGAGAAAAGAAAGAAGTACCTGTAACGGTAGAAGTAACGGATCAGAAAGCGTGCATTGAGTTTGAACACAATCCGTTAGAGATAAAAGTTGGGGATGCCTTTGATGCGAGTGATTTCGCAAGTGTAGGTGTCAAAGCTTATGATGATAATGACCAAGACGTTACTAATACGTTAGTTATTTTGGATAATACGGTGGATACCACAAAAGCAGGGGAATACCACGTGACCTATTTTCTTCCAGGAGGGACGATTCAAAGTGAGTTAACGGTTAAAGTAACTACTGCGCCGCGTTTTGAATTTTCTCAAAACCCTGTTCATTTGAAGGTGGGTGACACCTTTGATCCAGATCCGAAGAATTGGGGGATTAAAGGGTATGACGAAAACAATAATGACATTACTGATCAAATCATTGTGGATCCCTCAAGTCAGGTAGATACCACGCAAGAGGGAACGTACAAGCAACGGTATTCTCTTCCTTATTCTGGGCATCCTGATGTTTCAGACGAATTAACGGTCATTGTAGAAGCCAAAACCAATAGCATTGTCTTGAAAAACGGAAGTTTTGAACAACCAATTATAAGTGGAAGCAATCAAGGAGCGC
The DNA here is from genome assembly GCF_032465635.1 of Enterococcus sp. 2STP. NCBI lineage: Bacteria > Bacillati > Bacillota > Bacilli > Lactobacillales > Enterococcaceae > Enterococcus > Enterococcus sp. 2STP. The sequence continues at coordinate 42,157 of NZ_JAWDJH010000025.1, read as the reverse complement.
AATTTCCAGACGGTACATCAGGACTGGAATGGCACATGACTGCTAGTGACAAGCAAATCGAGCTTCAAAATATCACTAACTTTGGACCTGCGCCAGATGGAAATCAGTGGGCAGAGTTAAATGCTACCACGGATGGAGCGTTGTATCAAGATATCCCGACCACACCAGGAGCGATTATTCACTGGAGCGTTTGGCATCGCGGTTGTGATGGCACAGATGTGGCAAAAGTGAAATTTGGACCACCCAATGGAACAATGGAAGACCAGAAAAAGATGACAACCGGTACCACTTGGACCGAGTACAAAGGCGTGTATAAAATCCCCCCGGGCCAAACAGTGACGCGTTTCGAATTTGAATCAGTCTCTACTAGCACGGGAGATATTACTAGAGGAAATCTGTTGGATAATGTCTTTTTTACTGATGAACAAATAGGAGATAAACCGGTGATTCAAGCCCAAGACCAGACAGTTCTTCAAGGAGACACTTTTGACCCAATGGCTGGTGTAACGGCAACGGATGCAGAAGACACGGCAGGAGGCATGGATGTACCAGTGACGGTACATGAAAATACCGTGGATACGTCCAAGCCAGGAGACTATTCTGTGACCTATTGGGCCACCGATAGTGATATGAATACGACAGAAAAAACCATTAAAGTAACGGTCATTCCTAAAGAAATCAGTATGGATGTTCCAGATACGATGGCATTTAAAGAGATTCCATTAAACGGGCGAGTCCAAAAAGTGGCACGAGAAGAAACAGATTGGCAAATTGCCATTCAAAATACCAAGAAAGCTAACTGGACCCTGAAAGCAGAAGCCACTACGGTCATGGATAGTTACCAACAGGCCTTCCCAGATGCATTGATCTTTGTGGCAGAGGATGGGACAGAGACGTCCATGTCGTCGCAAGTACAAATTACCCAAGGAGATGGCAGCGATCCTGCCCCGACGGTACAATGGGAGGCGGACAAAGGGATTCTGTTCCGGGTGAATCCAACGACGATGAAAGCAGATACGTATAGTGGTCAGATTCAGTGGACCTTAGAAGAAGCACCTTAAATTGAAGGATCCTTACTTTTTAATAGTGGACCGGGACTTTCTATACCAGAAAGCTATACAGTGCGTATCATTGAAGTCTTCACATGGAGGTGATTTCACGGAGATAGTAGAGAAACACGCGACCTACGCTTCAGCATAAGAAGCATAGTTTTTTTAGAAAAGAAGTAGGGGAACGTGAAAAGCACCTAAAGAGAGTGGGGTAATAGTCAGAAAAAAATCTGATTATTGCCCCACTTTTTTTGATTTTAAGGTACACAAAAAGCACTCATCCCTGTAAGATTAAAGTGACCAAACCCAATCAGAAAGGAAGCGAGTGCTTTATGTTTAAAAATTATACCATCAACCAAACAACTTTACCATTAGATATGGAACAATATATTCCTGAAATAGATGCGGTCAACGCTTTAGTCGAAACAATGCCACAAACACTCTTTCTTGAATTAGAAGAACAACTAGGCCTATCGGCCTACCACCCCAAATGATGTTAAAAATTATTTTATATGCTTATACGCAGCGTGTCTTTTCTGGTCGGAAAATTGAATTTCTATTAGATGACAATTATCGTATGCGTTGGTTGGCTAACCACGAACAAGTCAGCTATCGGACCATCAATCGATTCCGAATTCAGGAAACAACCGCTCACCTTTTAACTAAAGCGTTTGTCTTACTTCGCCGTCAATTGATTACTAATCAAGTAATTGATAAAGAAGCGATATTTATTGGTGGTACAAAAATTGAAGCAGATGCAACAAATTCAGTTTCGTCTGGAGTAAAGCAACGAATCGTTATGAAACTGCTTTGGATAAGCAATCAAACGAATTCTATCATGCTCTTTATTAAAGAAGAAATTTAAAAGAAGAAAGCTAATCCGATGGATTGACAAGCAATCAATTGGAAGAAATGGCTCATCACTTGGAAACAGAGTTAGTGGCGACAGAAGAGCAGCTATAAAATGAAACAAAGAAAGAAAACTAAAGCAAATAAAAGAAAAAAAGAAGAACCTACAAAAAATATCTACGTAAAATCAAAGCTGATTATCTACCAAGAAAACAAAAATATGAAACCTATAACCGCCTTTTTCAAGAGCGAAATAGTTTATCTAAAACAGATACAGATGCCCCATTTATGCGAATGAAAGACGATTACATGCGCAATGGTCAGCTAAAACCAGGCTACAATTTACAAATCGCAACAGAAAATCAATATGTCCTAGCGTATGATTTGCTCCCAAATCCAACAGATACAAAAACCTTAAATCCGTTTTTAGACAGCTTTTTGGAACAACACAACGAATTACCCGAGTATATTGTAGCGGATGCTGGCTATGGAAGTGAAGAAAATTATATGTATATCAACGATATCTTGCATAAAACGCCATTAATTACCTATGCTAGTTATCATAAAGAAAATAAAAAGACCTATAGAGACAGTCCCTTTGTGGTTGATAACTGGCGCTATCTTGAAGAAGATATGTATATTTGTCCTGCCCATCGGGCAGTTCCCTTCAAGTGATATAGTCGAAGAAAAGATAAAAGTGGATTTGTACGTGACTTCAAAATTTACGAATGTGAAAATTGTTGAGGCTGCTCTGTTCGTAGTCAATGTACGAAAGCAAAAAGTGAGCGAAACCGACAAATTTTAGTGAATAATACATGGGTTATTTCAAAGCAGAATGCAAAAAGAAGCTTTTAGAGGAAAAAACAGGTTTGATCTATCGGAAACGGAAAATCGACGTCGAACTAGTGTTTGGATATCTAAAGGCTCATTTGGCGTTCCAATGTTTCCACTTACGAGGGAAATAAGGAGCCAAGATTGACGTTGGCTTGGCACTCATGGCATTAAATTTAAGAAAATTAGGGAAATACATGGAGAGGAAGAGCCGTAAAAAAGAAAAAACAAGTCCGGTTTTGAAATTAACCATCAAAATCGGACTTGTTTTCTTTTGGAGAAAGGACTATTGTCTCACTCTCAAATTATAAATCTACTGAAGGAGTAATGTAGTTTAATCTTAAAAAAAAAGAGACTTACAAAATAATTAGTATGGAGGTTCCCCAAAAAATTGGACTTCTTGGGAGTGGAAAAATCCATTCTTTTTTATGCTCTAAAATGACATTTTTACGCAGCTGTTACGGCTGTTTTACGAAATTGGACAGGACTTTGCCAGTTTAATTTCTGTTTTATACGTTCATTATTGTAGACTTGATAGGTATTGAACCAGCACTTCACTTATAATGGAGCCTTAATGGAATACTTCTTAGACAGATAATCGCTTCCGCCTTTGCCATTCAAATAATCATGAACATTATTTCATTTATCTACAAATTTTTGAGTCAAAGCTTAGATATTAAGATTTTCTTGAAAAAATTAGGTTAAATATTGCTTTAATAATTAGTTAAATGACTAATAGATTACTGTTGAAGACAATTATATAATAAGAAAGAAAAAGAAAGAAGTGGCTGAAGAAACTTTTTTCTTTTAAAGAAAGGATCAAAACTTTAATATTTACCATTACTTTTAAATTTTATAATTCCGTTTTTACGATATTGAGAAGGTGATACTTTAGTATACTTTTTGAAAACTTTTGAAAAATAACTTTGATCAGTATAATTTAATGCTATTGTAATTTCCATTATGGTGAGATCTGTAGAAGAAAGCAAGTATTTGGAGAATTCTATTTTTTCTTGGTTTATGAAACTTTTCAAACTCATACCAGTTACATTTTTAAAATGATATGATAAATATTCTGGTGAAATATGAAAATGATTTGCTATTTGAATAACTTTTAAATTACTATTAACGTTATTTTTAACATAATTTATAATTTTATTTACTAGTTGTGAATTATATTTATAAAATTTTTCATTTTCGATTAATATCATAAAATTTTCAACAATTTCACATATAAATTGTATCGGTTCCACTTTTAATTTTTTGAAATTTAATCCAAGATATGCATCTGATAATGAATAAGCTTCCTTTTCACAGACTCCTTCTATAATAACAATTCGCGTAAGCAATGTGATAATTCCTACAGTATAATAGATTAATAATAAATTATCAAAGTTATCAGTCTCCATAGAGGAAAATATTTTTTTTATCAGAAATCGCATTCGTTTGTAGTCACATGAAGTAACTACTTGAGCAATTAGTAATTCAAAATGTCTTTTCTGTTGGAAGAAAGATTCATCATTTAAATTTGCTTTTGCGTAGAGAATATTCAATTCGGGTACTTTTTTGTCAAAGGAAATTGTTTTCTTTTTTACAGTCATATAGATTCTCCTAACGAATAGTTTAAATACATGATAATTATAGTAAAAAAATAAAAAAATATTAAGGAAAAATACAAATATTCTTAGTATATTACCTAATTTTTTTTCGTGAATAAGTTAACATTGTATTTGTACCAAATATATATTTTTTAGGAGGGATTTATTATGTTAAAAAAATTATTAACAAGTACTATGGTGTTGTTATCAGTGTCGTCAGCAGCTGCTGGAGTACTATGCACAACTACGGTATCTGCTGATACAGTTAGTTCTACTACTGTAGCAACACCACAGCTACGTGAAATTGGTGGTAGTTTTTCGGGGGAGCTGCATGAAGGAATGGGGGTTGAGCCAGTAAATATAGGGACAGTAGAATATACTATTCCTCCAGTTATAGTACTTGATGTAGTTGATGGGGGACCAGAGAGTTTGAGCTGGTCGGTTGCAGTCCTGGATCAAAGATCGGGTTTAGTTAGTGATTGGACAGAATTTAAACATGGGAATACAACGTTACCTATAAATATTGATATGTCTAAAGTTCGTATAGGAGATGAGTTACAGCTTCAAGTACATGCAAATTCAGGTGAGGGTTTTGTGACATTTTATGTATAGATACTAATTCAGATATGAAGTTTTTATATAAAATAAATCATAGAGATCTTCCTTATAAGAAGAATAGAATAGGAGTAGACTAATCCATGATTTTAAATAAAAAAATTGCAATATATGGCTTAATGGCTCTATCAACACTAACACTATGTACAACCGTAGATGCCAGTAGCATTTCCACTAAATCAAATGATTTAAATGATTTGTTTAATGATTGGGGCGTCACAAATGTCAATGAAACTTCCAATGCTCAGGTAAGTGAATCTGTCACGTTGGGGGATAAATTCTCTAATCAATCAGATGCTATGTTTAGTAATACAGTTACTATTAACGGAAAAGAACACACATACTCTTATTTAAATGGAGACTCAACAACTTCTCCTTATTACCGTATTGATGATAAAAACAACACATATGTAATAAAAGGGAATACAAAATATTATAAAAAACTAAATGTTGATGGAAATATTGATCTAGCAAGAGTAGTTACAAGTGATGATGGTATGCAAGTAGCAGAAAAATTAACCCTGAATACTTCTACAAGATCATTTGACCACGAAGTAACTGTGAGAAATGGCACAAAATCTAAAATTTCAGGACAATATTTTGGAACATATTTAGATACAATGTTGGATGACGATGATGACATACCTATTTATGCTTCAGGAGATGGCGGAACTTATATTGAAGATAGTAATCTAAAACTATTTAATAAAGCTTTAAGCGATAACATTGGTTTGCTTGCTGGTCATTATAGTGCTGATGGTGTATTAAAGGATAAAGTATCGGTAACAAATCAGAGTGATGGTGAAAAATTAGTTGACGCTGGGGATAGTGCGCTTCAATATCAAACAAAAACAAAAGAGACATTAGATGTGAATGATACGTTCACATATAAGTATTCTGAAGCTCTGTATTCTCAAGATGAACCAGATCCAACTTGGCCTGACGGCTCTCCAAATGGATGGAAGGATTTTGCTGGACAAGATCTTCAGTTGTTAGATGATCCAGACAACTCACTATTTGGTGATTATGTTTTCTACTCAGAGCAACAAGCAGCGATTTATAAGAGATATGAAGGTGAAGAAGCATTACATGAGGGTAAATATCGTGTAACTGTTTATGCAAAAGGTACAACTTCTGAATATCCGTCTCTACCATTGAAGGTAAGTCTTAAAAAAGACCCTTCTTCTAATGATAGTCGTACTTTATTATTAGCTAACCCACTTGGATCAGGAGAAAAAGTTGACAAAGGGTATTATAAAGTAACAGCAGATGTGACAATAGCGGAAGATGAAACTACTCCACTTATCACTGTAGAAAATTATCAAGGTGGATATATTGCCGGAATATTCATTGATCCACTAGATTAATAAATTTAAAAGTTCACATTTAAAGATTTAGCTGTATCTTTAAAACTAGCAATTTTAATAAAGAGAAATTATTAAAATTGCTTTTAGATTTAACTTCGTATTATATTTATGATAAAGATAGATATAATTAATTTATACCAGAATAGAGTTTGTTAAGTGTATAAATTTTTTTCATAAGCTAAAATATATAGGCAATTTAGAGAACTTCACAAGAATCTAGAATCTTGAAGAAGTAACTCTAAAGGCTCTTTGTCAAATAGTGTTGTTTTAATTAAATCACCTTGAGGAAACGTTTCGGCGTTTCCTCTTTTATGTTATTAAATAATTTCACAGAGATTTTGTTGGATCAAGACTCGCATACGCAGATGTCGAAACGTTCGAAAGCCAAACGCGATGCGTTTAATGACTTTGATTAAATTGTTTTTCCCTTCCAATTTGCCGTTAGAATAGGGATATTTTAGTGCATTGATGATTCCTTTTTTATATTTGTTTAACGAAAGAATCGCTTTTTTAAATCCTTTATCCAATGATATCGGTAATGTGTCGATCAACTCGAAAAAGCCAGTAAAATCTTTTGTTTCAAAAGCAGCCGACAATTCCTGATAGATTTCATAACTTTCACGCAAGTGCTTATCAATTGAGAGCAGATAGTCTAGGACGTCTGATTCGGTCACGTATTTCCGTTGGAAAAGCGGAAATTGACGAAGAGAAGTATAGTTGATTTTTGTTTCTTTCTTCAAGATCGTTCGCCAGTATTTTTTTAATTTACGGTAATCTTTCATTGCTTTAGAATCGCTTTTCTTTAACCGGTTCATGGTTTGGATTCGTTGCTTATTGAAGGCGCGAGTCAATTGTTGGAGTATGTGGAACCGGTCAATCGACACACAAGCATTTGGAAAAAGCGCTCGTGTCACTACGTGATAAGAAGCATTCATGTCCATTACGATATGCGTCACGTTTTGCCTTGCTTTTAGGGTGAAGCGTTGGAAATAGGCGGTTAATTTAAAATTTCTCCGATCATCTAAAATATCAAAAATCTTTCCAGTGTCGGCATCACTGAGAATAAAGCACATCGCGCCTTCACAATCTTTGGTTCCTTTGAATTCATCAATCATCAAATGTTTCGGTAAGTAAGCAGGTTTTAACTGTGGTTCTTCAAAGAAAGAGTCTAGTACGCGTTCGACCGTTTTGGTCGATACAAAGTATCGAGCCGCAATATCTTTCATGGAGATCTTCTTCTTTAAATCAATAGCAATCGCAAATTTCAATGGTTGCGAAAGATAGCAGTTTTCAGCGACATAATCAGTTTTAGCTGTAAATGTGTTTACAATAAAAGCGTTGCTTGAATAAACGAAGATAAGAAGGGACTTCTTGATAAGGAATCAGCTGGATCAAGCCCTCTTTATACGAATGATAAATCACTGTTTCAAAGCCGCACAGTTCGCAGTGGTGCGGTTTATAAGTCAATATTCCCGTAAAGATATTGGCCATTCGGTCATGGACCCGTTCTTTGGTCAGCGCATCTTCGGGAAAAGTGATGTATGAATTTTTGATATTTAACAATTCTTTGATCATTTGGTCTGTATTTTCATCTTTTATTTTGATATTCTTAGGTAAAGACATTTGGATTCTCCTTCTATAAGTGGTTCAGCGACTTAATTATAGAGGAATCAAATGTCTTTTTGTTATAAAAAAATATTTGATGTCCTTGCTCGATTTGAGTAACAACACCAAATATCATAGAACCATGATTATTTGGATGGTAACTATCTGTCAAAGAAGTATTCCATTAAGTCGCCGTCACAAGTGAAGCGTTGGATCAATGTCTATCAAGTATTTGGTGAAGAGGGTCTAGTAAGAAAGCGTCAAAAGAAAAAATATTCTGTTCAATTTAAGCTAGATGCGATAGAGTTATATCTAACAAGTGAGCTGTCCTATCGTGAAGTTGCCAACACGCTTAACATGAACAACCCTAATTTGATCGCTAGTTGGATGCATCAATTTCGTGAAGGTGGGATCGATGGACTCTCAAAAACGAAAGGACGATCACCTATCTTGTCTAAGAAAAATGAACCCAAAAATAAGAAAAAAGCTACAACTAAAGCAACGTCTGAAGAACGTGAACGCATCGAGGAGTTGGAGAAACGAATACGTTCCCTTCAAATTGAAAATGCCTTTTTAAAAGAATTGAGGAAGCTGCGAAAACAGGAAGCCCAACAACGACGAATGAAGCAATCGCACGAATCATCGCAAGCCTCCGAGGACCATTTAAATTAGTTGATTTAAAGTTCCCTAGGTCGACCTTTATGTACTGGCAAAAACGATTCGACCGTAAAAATCCAGATCAGAAGATTGAAGCAGAAATGCTTGAAATTCGGGAAAAGCATAAGAATTATGGCTGTTTACGGATGACCAATGAACTAAGAAACCGTGCTTTCTCTATCAATAAAAAGAAAGTTCAGCGCTTGATCAAGAAGCTGGAAATAAAAGTCACGGCATACACGCGTAAATCCCGTCGCTACAATTCTTATCGAGGACAAGTCGAAGCAACAGCCAAAAATCGGATCTATCGTTGTACGTTTCACTCTGATCAAGGTTGGGCGTATCAAATGAAAGCTTATGGAAACAAATTGAAGAAACACAAAATCTTTCAAAGCATGTCTCGGAAAGGGAACTGTTTAGATAATTCACTTATGGAGAATTTTTTCGGTTTATTAAAACAAGAGATTTTTCACGGGAAAACTTATAACAGTTTTGAGGAATTAAAATCAGCCATCGACAGCTATATCTATTACTACAATAATGAACGAATAAAACAGAAATTGAACTGGAAAAGTCCCGTCCAATTTCGTAAAACAGCCGTAACGGTTGCGTAAAAATATCATTTTAGAGCATAAAAAAAGGAGTGGACTTCTCCACTCCAAAAAAAGTCTAACTTTTAGGGGTCACTACAGCAGGTTAACGGTCTATTTTTTGACTAGATGTTTTCGCCGCCGTCTTAAACGGGCTACTTAAGGACTATGTTGACGCACAGTTTTTTTCTAAGAAATAAATTAACTTTTCGAAATAAAAATATCCATTGTTCTCAACTCTACCCGATTTGTTATAGTCTATCAAATGATTAAATGAACATGCATTCTACATCTTTGATATGATTTCTTCAATTTTATAAAGCTTAGAAGATGCTATGCCAGTTCCTAGTACAGTGTAGTTTTTTAATTGTTTCGGAGTAACTTGAGTAGCTTCATAAATATTTTCTTGTAAAGTAGTATCGATCCTATTTAAATAATCCGCAATTAATTTGCGCTGTTTCTTTTTTCTGATTTGAACTGGTAGAGTAGTTAAGACTACTATGCCGATTGAAAAAAACGACATCGCTAAACTATTCAAGAATGTATTTGAAAAGTATATTGCTGCCAGCCCAATTATCGCAATAGAAGCAGTTAAAAAGAAATCCTTTTTTTGATTCTTCGGCATAGTAATACTCCTTATAAAGATTTATTTTTGTGAAATCCAGTCTTGTCCTGCACCGACTAAGCATCCGGCTCCAATGGAAATTGGAGTTCCACCCAATGCACCGACTAATCCACCTGCCACGCAACTACCCACGACTGATCCCCAATTAGTTTTACCTCCAAAAATTTCCATCATTTCTTGATCTCTTAATAATGTAATATTTGCAGTTTTCATTTTCATATCCTCCTTATTGTCCTAAAAATCCACCAATGCATACCGCTGACCCAGCAATGACTCCGACATGGGCGCCTACGAAAGCTCCAGCAGGACCTCCTGCTGCTCCTGCTCCTGTACCAGCAATACCCCAACTACCAATTGCTTGCAAGCATTGTTTAGCAGTATAGCCACCGACTACTAGTACCAATTCTTCTTTGCTTAAACTTTGAACGTTTTTCATAGTAAAACCTCCCCTATAATTTTTATTACGAAAAAAATATATCATTCGAATTGAATTTTTAAGGTAAATTATCTCAAGATGACATTATTCTGTACTGAAATGTAAACGAGCCTATCCATCTGTGTCTTTTTAGTGTAATTTTTACTCATTTATCGTTTCAGCTGTAATTCTATTCACTTTAGGATATGAATGAGTGATTTCAGGACAATTTTTAATAATATTATATGAATACAAGTATATTTACACCATATTAAGTGCTAGAGAAGGTGTACGTATAATGAGAAAAATAAAGTTGATTAAGCAACATGATGAAAAAGATTGTGGTGTTGCCTGTCTTTCTATGGTCCTAAATTTTTATGATACGAGCGTTCCTATCAGTAAATTACGTTTAATGTCCGGGACAAACAGCCAAGGTACTTCAGCCTTTGGATTAGTCCAAGCATTAAACGATTTTCAATTTCAAACGCAGGTTTTTCAAACTGATGGATCAATTTGGAAGGAAGAAGACTTACCCTATCCATTGATTGCCCACGTAATCATTGATGGAGCATTCTTCCATTACGTTGTCGTTTATGGAATGAAAAATGGAAAGTTGCTTCTGGCAGATCCGGCTAAAGGAAAAATAGAACGAACGCCAGAAGAGTTTGCTTCTATATGGACAGGAATCTTATTAACTACTGCTCCTACTGAGAATTATCATCCCATACAAGATAAATCAAATGGATTGTTCTCTTTTGTGCCCATATTGGCAAGTCATAAGAAGACAATTGCCGGTATTGTACTTCTTTCTTTTATATTAACCGGATTTGGCATCATAGGTTCTTATTACTTTCAAGTGATAATTGATCGAATTGTTCCTTCAAGATCTGTTAACTTATTAGAAATCATCTCAATAGGTCTTTTGTCAATGTATGTGATACAAACACTATTCCAGTATTTTAAACAGTATCTTTTAATTAAGTTAGGACAACAGCTAAGTTCTTCAATTATGCTGAAGTATTTCAACCATGTTTTAAATTTACCAATGAACTTCTTTTCAACAAGAAAATCAGGGGAGATTGTCTCAAGATTTTTAGATGCCAATAAAATCATCGATGCCTTGGCGAATGCGACACTATCCCTATTTTTAGATGTGTCCATGGTTGTAATTATTGGAACTGCTTTATTTTTACAAAATCATCTTTTGTTTTTAATTAGTTTCAGTACACTTCCAATTTACGGCTTAATCGTCTTTCTATTCATGAAACCATTTGATCGAACAAATGAAGAGCAAATGGAATCTGGTGCTGTAGTCAATTCTCAGATTATTGAAAGCTTGAAAGGGATAGAGACAATAAAGTCCTTTAATGCGACAGATCAAGTATTTGAGAAAGTTCAGAGTCAATTCAAAAAGATGATGGATAAATCATTCAAAAATGCGAATCTTGATAACCTACAATCGAACTTAAAAACGGCGCTTCAAGTAATAGGTTCTACCATGTTACTGTGGGTAGGTACGTACTTAGTAATCGAAGGGAGCTTGTCTATTGGGCAATTGATTACTTATAATGCCCTGATGTCTTTCTTCACAACACCTTTGCAAAACATCATTAATCTTCAGGTAAAGATTCAAACGGCTAAAGTAGCTAACGATCGATTAAACGAGGTTTTCTTTCTGGATCGAGAATTTCTGGGTGAGGCAACCAGTCAACAAATGAATAACGTTGAATTGTTTACAAAAGAGCCATTAATCGAAGTAAAGGACGTATCCTTTGCCTATGGATTCGACGAAAATGTTCTAAATGATCTTTCCTTTTCAATTAAATCAAATGAGAAAGTAGCAATCGTTGGAATGAGTGGATCAGGAAAATCGACTTTAGCTAAATTGTTCGTGAACTTCTATACTGCTCAAAAAGGCAAAATACAAATTCAAGGAAAATCTATTCAAGATATTCCAAGAATCGATTTGAGAAATAAGATCGGGTATGTGTCACAAGAAACCTTCTTTTTTAGTGGCAGCATCTTTGAAAACTTGATTTTTGGTTTAGACTATCAACCCACGGAGGAACAGATTATTTGGGCATGTGAAATGGCTCAGATAAAAGAATATATTGAAGGACTTCCCCTTCAATTCCAGTCTCCTATTGAAGAAGGTGCTAGCAATCTTTCAGGTGGTCAGAAACAGCGTTTAGCTCTTGCGAGAGCGTTGTTAAAGAACTCAGAAATTCTCATCCTCGATGAAATAACTAGCGGTTTAGATACTCGCTCAGAGCATCAAATAATTCAAAATTTGATGAACCTAGAGGATAAAACCATTCTGTTTATCGCCCATCACTTATCCATTGCAAAAGATTGTGATCAGGTATTTGTCTTAGATAAAGGGCAGCTTGTCGAATCTGGAACTCATACCCAATTAAGAGCACTAAATGGGACCTATGAAGAACTTTGGGAAATGATGGCAATTGCTTAAAAAAGGAACAATATAGAGCATTATAAACATTCTGCCTATTTTTATTGATTCTTGTTATAATTAGATATCTATAATAATAGGGAAGTGTTTATATGGTTTTTGTAGATTCTTTCTCGTATTTTTTTAAAGAATTATTTGATCTGTTGCTGTTTCTATTCATGATTAGGCTACTAACAAATATTCGAAAAAAATCATTCTATTTTGCTCTACTTATATTCCTTTTTCCACTCACATTACTTTCAGTAACAGATGCACTTTTGACTGGAATAGCCCTGATATCTTTAATTGTGATACTAAGATTTAAGTCTTGGCGAAAGGAACCAGAAGTCAAATTTACCGAGTTATTAGGTCTTTTGCTTTCCTTAACGATTTATAGCATAGTACCACTCTTTTCATCCATCATTATATCTAGAATCTTTAAACTCGAATTCAACGTATTGAATGAACGAGGACCTTTGTTAGTAGTTATTTTGATTGGATTTGATTGGATTCTGTCAATCATCATTGCGTTGACAATAAAATCAAAGGTAATGAAACGTTCAATTCCTTCCGAAGAAGCAAAAGTGTATTGTATGCAGCTGGGAATATTTTTGACGTTTGTCTATTTGTTTGGAGAAGTATTAAGAAGGATGCAGATACTAGGCATTTTTCAAATCGTAATGATCAGTTTTTTAGTTACTCAATTCTCGGTTACGATGTATTTTACTTATCTTACTTTGAAAAAGAATCACGAAAAAACTGAATTGAGCAACCTTAAAGAACAGATGGAAATGATGCGAGTCTATACTGCGGACATTGAGAGAAACTATCAGGAACTGCGTAAATTCCGCCATGACTATAAAAATATGCTACTAGGTCTCAAGGCAACGCAAAATGAATCTGCGATCGATGAAGGGTATTTAAATAAGATGATCGATTATTCTCATCAGATGATAGATAACAGTGTGATGCGTTTTTCAGGACTAAGCAACTTAAAAGTAGACTCCGTAAAATCCTTGATGGTAGCAAAGTTAATCCATGCAGAACAATCTAGCATTGAGGTAAATTTTGAATGTCTCATTCCAATAGCAAACATCAATATGGATGAAATCAAACTTGTCCGAATCTTAGGTATATTAATCGACAATGCGGTGGAAGCAGCAATTGAATCAGAAGAAAAAAAAATAAACACATTGTTTATTGATTCCACCGATTCGATTGAGATTTCAATTGAGAATTCTTTCCTTGGCAAGCTGCCTTCTTTATCAGAGATGAAAAAAGTAGGATTTAGTAAAAAAGGAAAGGACAGGGGACTAGGCTTATCCAATGCTCAGGATATCCTTACTTCGACCAAGCAAGCTGACCTGGCACATTACTCAAATCAAGGAATGTTTGTTTCTACACTAACTATAAGAAAGAGTGAATAATATGACATTACCAATTATTCTCTGCGAAGATGACATAATTTTGATGTCTCATTACAAGGCAATCATCAATAATTGGGTCATGATCAATGATTATGATATGCAACTGGTTTTAGCAACGACTGACCCGGGAGATATTTTCTTGTATTTATCAAAAAACAAGGTAACAAATAGTTTGTACTTTTTGGATATCGATCTTGGAAAACATTTAGATGGAATTGATGTCGCACAACGTATTAGAACTGATAACGAGTTCGCTCAAATCGTCTTTATCACTTCTCATCAAGAGTTGGCAATGGAGACGTTAAAACGACAAATAGCACCGTTAGATTATATTGTTAAAGACGATCAAAGTGAAAAAGGACAAATAGAAAATGTTTTAGATGGACGCCACAAGTTAACATTTGTGGACAATAGAACTAATGAACGTCATCTATCCTTTATGATTGGTACAAGGAACTTTAGAGTGGATATTACTTCGATTTACTTCTTAGAAACGTCGGTCACGCCTCATAAAATTATATTATACGGCGAAAACATAATGTATGAATTTTATGGGAAGTTGAATGATTTAGAAAAAGAATATCCTGAATTACTTCGTGTTCATAAGTCGTTTCTAATCAATCCAAATAAAGTAATTTCTGTAGATTATAAGAGTAGAACGATATTCTTTCCAGAAGAGTATTCTTGTAGGTTCCCATTGGCAAAAAACAAAATCCTAAGAAAAACCTTAGATAGCACTGAAAGCTCAATTCGTAAATAGGTACTACGATATAGCGATTGAAAGAACAATAGACAGGAATACTCATCAAATTTAGCTAAATGATGCCGCAACAATTTAGTGTCGGCTTAGAGTTTATTTTTGTATTTTTTATCATGAGTTTAAATTCCAAGTCCTTTAATCAGAATACATTACCCAATATCTATTTGGTATTTTTAGATAGTCTCAATTTGAATAACTAATTGTGATTTAAACTCAAACTGAAATAGACCGAAAAACTCAAGGACCTGTGCTCTTGAGTTTTTTTCTATTGCGGAATCAGCTTTTAAGAAAAAATCAGAAAAAGAGCACCTTTATTGTTAAGTGACCACACAATAACTAGTTTCTTGCTCCAAATTTTCTGGCTATTGCAGTTGCTTTCGCCCATGATCCCAAACCATTTAAACCAATTTCTAGATTTATTTTTTGTATCAGTCGGTCTAACTCTGATTTAAATTGTAGTGAATGAACCTTGGGAGAAGAAAGATCATCAAGAGATTCATGTAGAACATTGAAGCCATCTGTACTTTTCTCGCTTGGATTCAAACTCATATGTCTTTCAATTATCGAAGTAAAATGAGGGTATCCTCTTTAGTCTTACTTAAACTATCTCATAATGAAAGAATTTGATTTTGAAATAAATGAACCCAAATAATAAGCGTGCTGAAAAAAAGAGAAATAAGAGCATTACTTTTGAACTCAAAATATGTCTTCATTTCAAGACATAAATTATTGATTTCCGGATATAAGTCACTAAATAATCAAAGAAAAAAATATACTATTGTCATCAAATA
This sequence comes from Enterococcus sp. 2STP, assembly GCF_032465635.1. Taxonomy (NCBI): domain Bacteria; kingdom Bacillati; phylum Bacillota; class Bacilli; order Lactobacillales; family Enterococcaceae; genus Enterococcus; species Enterococcus sp. 2STP. Next base: position 26,529 of record NZ_JAWDJH010000025.1, on the reverse strand, counting down.
GAAGGAGAGTGGTTCAGATGACAAATCGAAAAACATTACCAAAAGAAGAATTGAAAAAAACCAAAGGAGGAACTCCTGGAGGATTTGATATTCTTTCTGGCGGTCCTCATGTCGCCCAAGATGTATTAAATGCAATAAAAGGCTTTTTTAAATAGAAGTGGAGAGAGAAGAATGAAGAAAAAATTTTTATCCATAATAGCATTATTATTTTCAATTACAATTGGGCTGTCATTTGCTCCGCAAAATTCCTATGCGGATGAGAATAGTCCTGACACAAATTCCACTGAAGTTGACCATCAAAATGCGACAAATGTAACAGAAGAAGAATATCTACAAAACATATCTGGTATTAAGGAAGTAAATGATTCAGAACTAATCAATCTACTGAAAAGTGATGATTCATATTTAATGTTGATTGGTTATAAAGGATGTCCGTACTGTCGAGAGTTTTCAAAAGTGTTATCTGAATTCAAAGAGACCAGTAAACTGCCTATCTATTATGTTAATTTAGAAAAACCTTATGGTGATACGTTATCAAGTGAAGACAAACAATTGATGCTATCATTCTTTAATGAAAGAGTTGGGCTTCAATATACTCCAACATTTATTAGAATCGACCATCAGATTCCAGTAAATGGGTTTATTGGATCAAACACTACATTAACTGATCTTCAGTCTTTGAATTACTAATTCGAATCATCACTATTAAGAATCAAAATACAATTTAATCGGTAGAGGATGATATTAATATCTTGTCCTCAATTTATTTTGAAAGATTCAACTTGAAAAATGTTACTTCTTCGAAAAGATGAAAACAATTAATTAATACGTATATCTGAGTAGCCTAGACATCTGCATATTGGCTGACACTTGGATCTTCACGAAATGTTCACTACATGTGGTTTAAGTCCTGAAATCATTATTAATGCCTAATTTTTTGAACACTTTAGAAGTGTTGGAACACATTGAATTTGCTACAAGCTAAATTTTGGTGATTTTTTAACGGAGTATATGGAATTAGCTACAGCACAAGTTGTCGAGGGATAATATGATATTAATTCAGAAGAATCAGTATTTAATAAAACATTCGAAATTCTTGATAAAGTAATGGGAGAGCAGGTTTTTGTAAAGCTTTCTTCAGCGCAAAATCCTACTAATTCATTTTCACCATATCATTTTGAAGGTTTTGCTTTAGGTATACAAAGAAGTTTATGTCCAATTAATGAAAATGCAGAAGAGGAGATTGAATCTCTTAAATATTTATTATGGAAATCAAAGCGAATCCTGAGTTTAAACGCCTAACTACTGGCGGCGGAAAGAATTACAAAAAGCCATTGAATAATCGAATAGAATTCGTAGAATTAGCTGTTATCTGTCTAACAGGTAGCACCAGAAAGCAATACAGCTCTCAATACGGTCTCAAAGACGCGAACGCTGTAAAATAATCAAAACATTTTTCAATCAATGTTTTTCATACTTCATTTTAGGTGGCATCTGCTAATATTTAAAGCGTATGGGGCGTGTTGACGTACGTTTGAGTAATTTATAGGTCACAAGGCTTCGGAAATCTTTTCAAATGTAACTCTAGAGCTAAAGTTGCCCCTATTGTCGTAATATGTGTGTGGAGTATGTGGAAGGTCCTTATGTCATTGTTCAATGGAGTACATAAATTAGTTTAAGTAGTCTTTATGTACGGCAGTTATCTATTCTTTAAGTTACTCAAACGAGAGAGAAATCTTCTTTCTTGGATTTTTTAACAAGTTTTTCTTAGTTGCATTGATTCAATTGAGTGTCTTTCCCGACTTGTTCCGTTCAATATACTCAAGTTCTTGTGTCCAATCGAAAATAGAATTTATGAAAAGCCTTGATCTCAACATGAAATCAAGGCTTTTATTTGACTAAAAATTTAGTACCGTATAGAAAAGTAAACCTAGAATCCCTAGGCCAATGATGATCCATATAATTTTTCCAATAGGATGATTGGGATTTATTGTTAGTCCGGGACCATATGCTTTAGGAATAAAAAGTGGTTGTGGCCCATCATTATCGGTTCTATAAAAAGATTTATAGAGAATATAGCTAGAAGCAACAAGCGGAATGCAAATGAGAATGACAATAGTAGCTAGAATATTTTCATTGAAATGATCTTTCAAGAAAATATTCGATAAACAAAGTAGTACTATCAATACTAAGGACGTGGCAATAATATAACTAGATATACGTTCCTTCTTTTTTTTCTTAATCAGCTTGTAGTCCTCTTCTACTTTTTTCATGTACTTAGAATCTCCTTTTAACATATAGTCAAGGGATAGAGAATAGTTTTCACTAATTGATATAAGCGTGGGAATATCTGGAAAGTTTTTTCCATTCTCCCAATTTGAAACGGTTTGTCGTGTGACAAATAATTTCTCAGCCATATCTTGTTGTGTGATTCCCAATTCTGTTCTTCGATTTTTTAAAATTTGTGCAAACATTCTACGTATCTCCTTTCAAAAATAAAATAATATAAAATGTGTATTTGCTCAAGAAAGCTTGATTTGACAAGGCGCAAGAAATTCTTGCTTGTCATTTTATATTAAAATTCTCATACTGAGCTTGTAAATAATTATAACGCAGGTAGAAGTTTGATAGTATGTTAATCTACTTTCTAACGGTAAAAATTATTTGCCAATTTTAATGTGAAAGAAGGAAAAACAAATGAGAGAATCTGGAGCGAGATTATTTGGAGAGCCATTGCGAATGAAGAGTGAAAAAGCTAAAGAGAAGGATTTTTTTTCTTTAAAGGTCAAAGAAAATTATATGCCAGATATTGATTTGAGTTTTATTAATTCACAAAAAGCATTAGTGATGGTAGAAAAAAATAACGTTTCTGAATTTATAGAATTGGTTATGGAAAGTAAAAATCTATCATTTCATGACATTATGTCAACGGAAGCTGAACCAAAAGGTATTTTTTATCAAGTTAATTATATTGCGGTCTATTTTGTAATTGCGGGGGCAGTAGCTGCTGCGGTAATCGATGTGGTTAGAGATGCAAAAGATGCAAACGTTCAGAAAATGAAGATCCGCCTAGCAGATAATGAGTTTACAACGTTATTAATTGCTGCTTCTCTTGAATTTGGTGGGTTGTCTTTCGCTCAGAAAGTAGGGAAACTGTATCTTACTATGGTGAATGATTACTTCTTAGAAAATGAAGGTAAGGATGTTGTGTATGCAAACTAACAAAATCCTACCGAAATTAGGTGCTATTCTGCTTACCTACAGATGTAATGCAGAGTGTGATGAATGTTGCTTTGAATGCAGTCCAGATTTAAGCAATCCAAAATTATCTATTGAAGAAATCAGAAGTTTTATAGATCAAATTAGTGATAAGGATGAAATGCAGTTACTAGTTTGGTCCGGTGGAGAGTGTTTTTTAGAGTATAAGACACTTACAATAGGAATTGAATATGCGAAACAAAAAGGATTGAGTTCTAGGTGTGTGTCGAATGCTTTTTGGGCAAAATCAATTGAACAAGCAAAAAATAAACTTTTACCCTTGAAAGAAAGAGGATTAGTAGAACTTAATTTTTCAACAGGCGATAGTCATCAGAAATTTGTACCAATTGAACGGGTAATGAATGCCACTGTTGCAGCTTTACAACTGGGAATCAAAGTTTTCATTGCAGTTGAATCAACAAGTAGAAGTATTTTTACACCAAAAGATATTTTTGAAAACGAACTGTATTTAAAATATATTAAAGGAACCAGCCTTGAAAATATTTTTTCTGCTGAACCTACAGTATGGGTTTCATTTCATGATAATAACAGTTATGAATATGGAGAAATTGTAGGAAATTCAGGTGGATGTGAAGGAATATTCGATACAATTTCTTTGGAGCCTTCTTTGGGACTAATGGGATGTTGTGGTATTACTTCCAATCATATACCAGAAATGCATCTTGGAAAAGTATCTGAAGGCGATGCTTACCACAGATATTTGGCACAACAAGATGATTTTTTAAAATTGTGGATTTTTACAGAAGGTCCTGAAGCTATTGTAAAACAGGCATGTGAATGGTTAGGTATAGAGCCGCCAAAATTCTATCATAAATGTTTATATTGCGCATATTTATATCAGTCTGATGAAATTCAATCTGCTATCACACAAAATTATCAAGTGGTAGAGGATAGAATATTAAAGAAATATCAAACTGAAACTATCTTACATTCTACATTTAATCGTTGATTTTTGAATTATATACAAGTCTGTCAGTTATTAGAGACAGACTTGTATATATATCGGGAGGGGAACTATGAAACTCAATATTACTTTAGCCTTGAGGAAACATAAGATTATTCTAATACTATTATTTGGACTGGTCTTTGGACAAATGTTAATTAGTACGATTTTCCCTTACATAACAAAATATATTATTGACGATGTTCTATTAAAAGGTGAGTTAACAAATTTGAAACCAGTTTTGATTCTCGTTTTTCTGCTAATCATTACTCAGATACCGATTAACATTGGTATTAGTTATAGCTCATCTAGATGGATTCAACTATTGGTATTTGATTTTCGTCAAGAAATCAGCGAAAAGTTTCTCTCATTAAAGACAAATGTTAAAAAAAATGGATTATTTATCAATACAATAACTTCTGATTGTGAAATAATAGGAAATCAATTATTAACGATTTTATTAAACGGATTTCCAAATATTTTGTTGATTATTTTATATTTTATTGTAATTGCACATCTAAATTGGAAGCTAACTACAATTGTATTAGTTTTAATTCCATTATTTTTGATTGCTTCGGGGATGACTTCTAAAAAAGTGTATACTTTGTCAATAGAGCTACAAAAGTATAGAGATGGATTGACTAAATATTTGAACTCATATGTACACAATAAGCTTCCTATTGACTTGTATGGTTTAGGAGATGAGGAAAAAGATGGTTTCAATAATGTAATATCTAAAGTAAAAGATTCATATATTAAAACCAATACTATTATGACCTCTTTAAGCATGATTTCAGGTATTTTAACGGTAATTGGTCCTTTGATAGTACTCTTCTGGGGAAGTGTTATGGTAATAAATAAAGAATTAACATTAGGATCGCTTATAGCTTTTAATACCTATACAGCAATGTTATTTACGCCTCTTAGCAAACTCTTAAATATTTTACCACTATTTGCGCAAGTTCAAGCTTCCTTTAGGAGAATAGAGCAATTAGATTTTTCTGATGTGAACCACCCAAAAGGGATATACAAGCAGATTCCTCCAGACCGCTCTATTTCAATAAGTGTTGAAGGATTCATTCCATGCGTGGAGGGAACGAAATTATTCAAAAACCCAATAAGTTTTTCAGTTCTGCAAGGAGAGATTTGGAGAGTGAATGGATCAAATGGTGTAGGAAAATCTATTTTGTTAAAATGTTTGATTCAGTATCACGAAAGTTTTTATGGAACAATTTGGAGAAAAGAAAATCAAAAAATTGCTTACGTACCACAGGATAATTTTCTATTCGAGGGATCCGTTTACAGTAATTTGATTAAAGGACTAGAAGAATATGATCAACAGCACCTTAAATATTTCATTGAATTACTTTCTTTTGATGTAAGTCTGGATGATGAAGTCACACCGTTTAGGATTACACTTAGTAGTGGTCAACAACAAAAGATCAAAATAATACGTGCTTTGTTGAGTAAGCCAGATGTCCTAATTTTAGACGAGACTTTAGCAAATTTAGATGAAGAAATAGTTATCCGATTTATGAGGTATATAAAAGACGCTAATTTGTCTATAATTATTGTGAACCATAGTTCTTTAGAAAAAGTTTTGCAACCATTTGAATATAAAATTTTAGAATTAGGCAAGTAATGTTTGAAAATACGATTTTAGAAATTAGTTCTAAAAAACTCTATCAAAAATATATTTTTGATAGAGTTTCAATGGTCTTATTAAAGATGTGAATATTGCTACAGTTGCGTATGTTTTAGGATTCCCAGAAAAAGAGACATTGTCATTAAGGAAATGACTTTTAAGTATTAAAATATCTATACTTATAAAGAATTTAATGCATCAATTGTAGCTGCATTGTCTATATGGGTATATAAAGTAGTTGTATTGGTACTTGAATGTCCCAATTGTTGGGCAGTTAATACCAAAGAATTTGTCTGTTGATAAAGTCTAGTAGCTAATGTGTGGCGCAATTTATGTGGACTGACTTGGACCCTGAAACCTTTTGAATATTTTGCTACCATCCGTTCGATTGCAATACCGGATATACGCTTGGCTTCTCCTTGGTAAATTGCTAGAAATAATGCTTTTTCGTTTTCTGTCACTTTATATCGTTCTTTCCGAATAGCTAGATAATTAGCTAAATATTCCATTGCGAACGCTGCTATATTGACCGCATCTCTCTTATTTCCTTTTCTAGTTACTACCACATTATTCTTATCCAAAGATAGATCATCCAAGTTAATATTTACAACCTCGGAGAGTCTCAATCCAGATCCTAAAATCAATGCATTGATCGCCAGGTCTCTTTCTGCATCTCGTTGGTAATAGATCAGAGCTCGTTTGCTCAAAGTATTTTTATATTCGTTGGCAATATAATCTAGATAATTTTGTGTGTCTTCGTCTAGAAATAATTTTTTCTCAATGGCATTTGCACGTGCTGCTAAAGTTGTTTTATCTGTGATAGTTGTTACCTGGTCCATAGGATTATCGTCTAAGTATGGTTTTCCTAGAGGATTATTGGAACTTTTCGAAAGATATTTAAATAGAACTTTCAATGCTGTGATATTTCTATTGATAGTAGAAGTGGATAGGCCTAAGTTATTATTATCTTCGAGCTTAGCTTTTGTTGTATCTTTTTTTACATTTTCTTTTGCGCGACGTTTCAAATGAGATTTGTACAAGTTTAGGTCATAGGCAGTTAACTGTCTTATCGAGGTGATTGAAGTATCAGGAACGATAGACTCACTTAAAAGCCATTCATAAAAGAGCTTATAATTTTTTAGATATTCTAAAGTGGTTCGAGGTGATTGATCTTTATCTTCACGATCTTGAACAAAATCTTTTATATAATCGGGCATATGAAGTATGATTGTATCTATTTTTTGATATATTTCTGTATTTTTCATGTCATTCATCCTTTCAATAAGTAGGGGAGAGGAGTATCTCTATAATTGGACTATACCAATTAAAAAGGTGTTTGTCAATTGGTATACTATATTTTTTTTAAAAAAACAATAATTATATAAGGTTTTATATAATTATATAAAATAAATGGTATATATAAATGGTTGAGGGAATAGCAGTTTGTATTCTAAAATTTTTTTGGATGTTCTTAATTCTATAGAAAGAACAATCTTTCTATAGAGTTAGACATGGGAGGGACTACAATTGATTTAAAATCAATAAGCGTATATACTGTATATACAAATAAAAAGGGGAGAAGACTATGACAATCAAAGAAAGAAAGTTCAGAGAAGTGGGGAACTCAGTAGTATTAACTATTTCAAAAGAGTTTCTTAAAGAAAATGGGTTAAATCCTGGAGATACAGTTTTTTTAGACGAAGAAAAACTTCGAGCAGCAATTACAAAAAAACAAACCATATCTGATGAGATCGATGTAGCAATCTCTCAAGCATTAACTGAATATGATACTACTTTTAGAGAGCTTGTCGATAAATGAGTATTCATTACCTGGAAGCCAAAGATATTATAAAAATGAATGTGATCCAAATAAAAAAATACTCACCTAATGAACCCATTGGTGTAAAGGACGCGAATGCTTTAGAAATGTGTGTAGGGCAACTTCGAGCCTCGGCTTTTGGTGAAGAGGTTTATCCTTCGATTTATGAAAAAGCAGCTATCCTACTTATACAATTGATAAAGAAACATCCTTTTCAAAATGCAAATAAACGTACTGCTTTCTTAGCTACTTTTGTCTTTTTGAAAATCAATGGACAGTTTTTAGCTATTGAGCAAAATGATGCTGTAAATTTGGTGGTATATATTGCTACATATGATAAGGATTTTGACCAACTAAAATATGAAGTGATCAACACTATAAAGACACATACGAAACCCATTTAAGGAGTTGCTGTACGTATCTTTATAGTGTTATTAGCTGCTATAGCGAAATAATTGAAGTAAATTACAAATAGCTATAATTCAAATACAACTATATAGAAAACGTAAATTTTCTATATAGTTGGATCTAGTACTCTCTGATGAGTAAATCTTTTATTACTGAGTTGTTTATAATTTTATTTACACAATTTGCTAAAATTTGAATCTAATTAGGACTTAAAGTTTCCAAAACTTTAAGTTTTACCTTTAATATCTCTATTTAAAAGACAAACAGACTCTCCTGTCTATTTTTTTTTTGAGTAATTATGATAACCCGCATACCAAAGGCAGTCATAGCCCTTCCTCTATAAGTGAGCAATGACTGCCTATCTACATTTAATAATTGAGAGAATCCCGTCTATGTTTTTCTTAGTCTAAACGAACAATTTCAGGATTTTTAACATCAACATCCTCTATTCCTGTAACATCGAGACCAGGATTGTATGGTTGGTATGGTGTTACTCCATTGTCAGTTCCTTCAAGATGAATCCATTTGCCTAAATCATCAGATTTAATTTCAATGCTTCCGCCATCCCCTAAACCTAATTGTCCTCTTGTAGTAGATATTTGTTTAAATTGAATTCTACTTTCAGATCCTGGTATTAACTTATTGGCTTTTACATCTATACTAAATTTATAATTAGACAGTGGTAAAGTATCTAAGAATTGTAATAATGTCATTCTATTCTTAGGACTTTGAGCATTTTGAGGAGTCATCTTCATATTTAATACGTTTCCTGTTATAGTATTTGTTTGTAATGTATTAAATCCATTAAGAGTAGCTGAATCCCAACCATCTAGTCCTTTAGAAAAGTCGGGGTTATATAAAATATTTTCTCCTACTGGACTGTGCGGCATAGAATAAGGATAACATGATAGATATAAAAATCTACAAAACTCTTTCAATAATTTTTATATATCTTTTTAGTTGAATCTCTTAACACACTTTGACACTTCTATTATTGTTGCAAATTGATATTCTTAATTTTAAGTTTAGCTAACTTATCTGTAGAGAAACCGAATGGAGTGACTAGAGGAATACCATTTTCAGTCATGGCATACTCTACATGTTTCCATTGCCTTAAATCAGAATTCGCTAGAGAGACTGTCTGATGTCTATTTGGATCCATCAGCCCCCGGGGTACACATTTCCTAAAGTTAATTCAGCCTGACTTTCTCCAGACATTAATTCCATAGGTTTAATATCAAAACTTATTTTAAATTGCCCCAAATAAGGAGTATTTTTAATTTGAGAAGCGCCCAATCTTGCTCCACTATTTAATGTAAATACTGCTCCTTCATCATAAGTTGTAATTGTTTGTCGTGGTCCATCTAATAACCGACCATATGCACCATTCATCATATTAGAATTATAAAAAAGATTTTCGTCTGCTCTGAATGGATTAGCTACTATAGTTTCTGTATGACTTTCTCCGTATTGTCCAGTAAACGTTAAATAAAAAACCTCTAGCCCTGATGCCTCATGTGGTAATTGAATACTGTACCTATTTTATCTGATGCCACTGTTTCTCCTACTGGAACTAATCTATCAATTCCATTAACTTCTAAACGTAAATTTGTTCCCGTACTAGCTCTTTCCGTAATCCTGTCATTTTCAGATACTAATGTATCCGAGTCAGAAATTGTCATTGTATTTTCTATTACTTCTAACAATTTTTTATTATTTATCGCATATTTTGTAGTTGTTCCTTGTGCTCTATCTAACAGTTTAAAGTATAAATTATTAGTAATTACCTGTTTATCTACTGAAGCAATCTCTGATAAATTAATTTCGAAGAATAGATATTCTCTACCATCCATACTAAGCTTCGGGTTACCAATACTATATTCATTTCCTTGTGAGCCTTCATAAAACATATTACATTGATAATCGAGTGCAGGGATAGGGTTAGTTAAGTAAACATCTACTGTTCCATTTGAATTTACATTGATATGATCAATTTCTGGAGTAACTTGCTGATTATTTTCTTGTAATAATATGTCGTTGTGCGTATTTGAAATTTTACCTGCATAAGTTCTCTCAGAAACCATTAATGAACTAATTCCTAATATACCAATTGCAACTAACATAAGATTTCTTTTTTCATATTTTACTCCTCCAGTTATTCGATTGTAATATTTACAAGGGAAAGCATCATAATTTCTCTTAAGAATTATTGTACTTCTTTCCTTGCAATAAATAGTTTTTTCAAATACTTAATTAATATAACAGTGTTTAAAATGTAGTTCTTTCCACTTCACTTAAATGTTCCAAGCTAATACCGACGTCCCATGTGTTTTATTTCACAAAAATGGATACACTATTTAAAAATAAATAAAATCACATTTAAACACCACCTCCTTTATAGTTTATCCTTCAATAACCGTACTAGGAAAAATTAATTATTATATAAAAAGCAATGTTTTTCTCAGTTATCTTTACTAAAAAAATAGTTAATAGAAGATTTCTATAATGATATCCATTTACTTTTACTATCAACTGTGCTTGATTTATACTTTATTTAAATTTGTAGGTAGTAAACTAATAGTTTCTATTCCTTTAATTCATACTATTATTGCCAGATTGATTGTATATTGAATAATTCCTTTATTTCAAATTTAATCGCCTACACTTAATTTAATAAAAAGCACATCAGGATAGCGTTTTCATTTATAGAATAGTTTTTCCAAAAGTATATTTATTTCTAAACTATTAAATAGAAAACATTCATTACCTATTGAAAGAAGAAATTGTTTCAGAGACAATTGTCTCTGAAACGTCTCTTCGTTCTTATATAGCTTTTTTATTCCGCTAGAATTAGAACTTTCTCTCTGTCTTCTATTTTCGAAATCTTCTTTATACTGAAAGTCAGCAATTATTAGAGGTACTAACGTTATTATTTATTTAAATTAGAGCAAGTAAATGTTCTACAATTAGAGTACTTTTTTCTTTTTTATTTATATAACCAAAAGGACACGCTTGTTCATTTATCAATTTTCTTGCTTCCGTCACATCATTTCCTAAAATAATTATTTTAGTTTCCGGTGACAATTTATTAAACACTTGAACAAACCAAGTACTACTCATGCGTGGAGAAAAATCGCTATCATAAACATATACCCCTCTAGTTATATCCGAGTTAAAAATATTTTTTAATAAGTAATCTTCATTCTCAATCAATGCTACACTTTCTAATAAACAATTTCTTTCTACCATATCGTTAAAAATATTTTGTAAACTGGAGCTTTTTGAAATCAAAAAAATTTCAGCTTTACTCATATTACACCCCCAATAACACACTTAATGTAAAATAGAAAATGTCTACTTTAGTTTTCCAACTCTTTTTTCTTTATCAAGTAATTTTCCACTCCCCTTGAGATAATGATCGTATTTTCAAGCACTTTGATTATTGTACCTGATACCCAATTTCCATGAACATCTTTAGCAATAATTCCCATACCAATACTTAATTTTTATTCAGAAGGAGTTAACACGAAATTATCAAAATCACCATACCCATTTCCGGTTAAACGCTAATAAATATATTTAAAGCCCCAGTATTACTTGATTTAAGCTGTACTTTTTGCGAAACGAATACTCGAGAAAGATGAGTTGGCAAGACAGATATTCCATCAATAGTTCTTAATCCAACTACAGCATCTATTGCTGGAAAAGGTGGGTTTGTATTCGTCGCTCTTGAATCCCAAGTTAAGGTATATAAACTATTTGGTTTTAAATCGGTAATATTTTGACTGGTGACAGGCCCAGCACCTTTTCCTATTGTAAATCTAAGAAAATGATTGCCTTGATCGTCCATAATTTGTAACTTTTTAGGAAACGGATTATTCCAACCCATTAGTCCATTTTCAAATGAACCATTTATAATTGAATTCTCTCCAACTGATACTGAACTAGTGCCCCCAATACGACTCCTAAGGTGGCAAATAATAAAAACTATTTATTCATACTTATTATTCCTTTTCATTAATTTATGAAGAGATTTATAAATTAATATTGACATTTTAATTATAGAAAAATAACAGGTAGGTGATGGGACATAGAAATAAAAATACCGCTCTATATATCGTTTTTCGAATTGTTAACGTTACTTTTCAACTTGCAAAAGGTATTCATCCCCCCCACCTTATAGAGGATGGACAATGGATGTCTAAATTACATTTAAATTAGTTAACAGATAGACTATTGAAAAACCTTTCTATTGCTTGATGAGTTTCTATTCCTAGATCGCCTATAAAAATATTTCCTTCATGAGTGCCCCCAGGAATAATTTTTAATGTATTCTGAGAACCAATTGCTTGCCCATATAAACTTTGAGCATTACTTAAAGGTACAATGTTATCTGCATCACCATGAAGAAATAGTTTAGGAATAGCCGATGATTGTACTCCTGATAAAGGTAAATTAGAATACAGAGTCATGTGGATGTTCGGTTGTAATAACTGTGTATCTAGTAAATCAAAAGTGGCTTGTCGATTTTCTTCGGTTAACCCCATCATGTTAGATAAAGTTACTCCCAATTTTTCAGCGGCAAGATTGTAGACATGTGTTAATTCTCCATCAACCGATGTATAGCCTGCAACTTCTATCATACCTTTTACATTTGATGGAATTTCATTATTTAAAGCCCCCATTACGGTAGCACCACCCATCGATCCACCATAATAATAAATATTTTGGTTTGGTTTTAATGATATTTCATTTTTTACCCATGCTGCGAAGTCATCTTTCTCATAATAACCTAAAGTAATATATTTCCCATCACTAATGCCGGCACTGCGTGGTTCTGTAAAAAGAACGTTATAGCCAAATGATACTAACATTTGAATTTCTGGCGAAGACATGTCCCATCCGTTGCTGCGAAATCCTCCTGTAGTTACAATAGTTGTGTCTGAATTCTGATCTAAATAATAAGCATTTAAGTTTAGATTTTCACCTGTAGATTGATCAATAACTTTTATTTCACGTTTAGGAAGTGATGGTTCTGGCGGCACATTCATAGAAAGCATTTGAAATAATAAACTATCACGTAGAAATCCTGTATCATAAAATAAATAAGCATTCCATGCTTGATCTATAGTGTTTACTTGGTCGGGATTCTCATACTTGTCACAAATTTTTTGAAGTGTTACCTCAAGTAAAAATAAGAATAATCCATTATTTGGGTCATATTGTTTATAGAAGTTTTCAACTTTATTTAAATAGTCATTTTGCGATGAATATTTATTTGCTGTTATATTATATTTTTCTTTAAGTTTAGAAAAACCTTCTTCCTTTATGACTTCTTGTACAGATTTCATGACTGTAGAAATTTCTTGAATCTCGTTTTTTGAATAAATAGTATCTGCTTGAACTACTTTTTGACTTCCTAAAAAGAATATTAGCCCTAATACAATAATAATTATTGGCTGTTTAATTTTTTTGCACATAAATTGATGACCCGCTTTCGGCTTTATAGTATTTGTTTTAAAAAATATTTAATGAATTACAACATTTTCTGTCTTATTTTATTTTAAGAAAGTACTATTCTTTAAAGCAAAAATGTCATGACACTTATTATATTATCGCAATTATAGTGAATATTTATATATAAATCACAAAAAGTGATTTTAAAGTCATAATCGTTAAAAGTTTTTAAGAGTATAGTCTGAGTAATCCTTTTACGTAGCTATTTTTTAAAAGAAATGTCTAAAATTCCTTCTATTTGTGTGAATGATATAACAATTCCAGTAGAGTCCCTATTGTTGAACCAAATAATCTTAAATATCAAATTGACAAAATTCTACATGGAATATAGGGACGTAAAGTTGCATCAGAAAAGCGAATGATGGCAGTATATTTCTACAAATCATTCGCTTTCTTTATTTTATAAACAGTTGGACGAGAAATCCCATTCTTTTTCACAATTTCTGTCTGTAGCATCCTTGCAATAAACTTGCAACTTTGAATACGCAGCTTTAACAGATTCTTGTACAGTCTTACAGCTTCTTTTCTTCAGTTATGACATAAAATTTTTGTATCCTTTTTCAAGTCCAAATACACGTTTACGTGCTTCACACTGCCATTTAAATGTTGGATATCTATGGTGATTGGATTGACGATAAACGTGTTTCACTAATTCACCACAGTCGCAGCGAACGTGAGTCGGTGGCCAATAATGTCTAAAATGATGAGGATGGGCGACTTATTCCTAAATTTAATTAAAACGACTCTAAAACATCTATCTTTTCTTTAACTTTATTTTTTAGTATGCTTCACTTTCGCCACTTGCAACATACTCCATATTTCCCACTTCGTTTACTTCGAACTTCCCATTTTTATAAGTAATCTTCGTTACACTAGAATTAGCTAACTGGCCTCCTTCTGGCTCTTTATCTGTCATATCAGAAATCATAGCTAAAATTGACATTCCATGAGAAATAATAAGAACGTTTCCTCCACCAGCTTTCGCTGTTTTTTTTGCAACAGTTTTCAATTCATTTTGCATCCGTTGCTTCACCGTCTGCAAATCTTCAGCCATACCTAATTTGTCAATTTGTTTCAATGTATCCAATGCTTGTGGAATAGAAGTTTCACCAGAGCCAAGAGCTTTCATGTATTCCTCGCAAGAACTGTATCCTAATTCTTTTCCAACATCTCCCCACATAACTTTGTCATACTCACCTTCATAAAAACCAAAACAAAACTCACGAAAATTTTTGCTTTCCTGCACTTTTAAATTGGACTGTCTATTCTTTTTAGAACTATATTTGCCGTTTCACGAGCACGTCCAGCATCACTTGAATAAGCAGAAGCAAAATTGATGTTTTTTTATGCAGTCCTCTACCTAATTGCTCAGCAATTTGAACACCTTCTTGTGTTAAAGGTGTATCTGACCCTCCCTGTGCCCGCTGTACAGTATTAAACATTGTCTTCCCGTGACGTGTATCATAAAACACAACTTCCCCATTTTTATTAACATTTTCCATTGAATTAATAGGTTTACTTGTATTAAAGACAGTAAACAGCAATAAAGCATTTGTTAGCCACTCCAGTTTGAAAAAATACTTAGTCGATAATATCGTCGTTTCCTTCCTATTTGGTGGATTAGTTTCTATCCTTCCTGTTTTGGTAAATATGTGGAGTATGCTCCTATTCATCCCCCATATTCCATTAAATCGTTTCTACAGTATGATGCTTGTTAATTCTCAAGAATTTATGCCCAGCTTGTATTTCGAACACCCACTACTCTATTTCTTCGTGCGTGTAGGATTTATATTTGTTTTTGGCGGTGCCATATCTGTTCTTTCAACGATCATTTCATATGTATTAAAAAACTGTTACTTAGCTGTTGTTGCACCAATGTTTGTGCTTATGTTTATAGACATGACGATTCGGATCTTCCAAAGAGAAAATCTCAACAGTTTTTTGAGCTTCACTGTAACTTGAAGAAAATGTTTTTATTAAATTTAATACTCGTTCAGGGATAAACGTAGCTATGCTGTCGCTTGTCATGATTGTCTCAAAATTGTCTAGCAACAATTGATCTTGTAGGCGTTCTTTTTCAGTGTCTATATTGTGTCTATTAGTGTCTAAAGAATTATTAGAATATAATATATTGTCTGCGATTTTCGCATTTACAGGAATCGGGATTTGGCTTTCTTCTTCGTTTATTTTAAATATGTCTTCTGAGGTTACTTCAGGTTTACCTAGATACAAAAGATTTGGAGTAGTTTCAATCTTGCCGTTTGATTGTTTAATGCGCCCTTTCTTTTGCTTCAGCAATCCTGCTGATTCTAACTCTTTTTTTATTTTAGAGATTTTACCTTCTCGACAATTTAGTAATTTCATTAGCTCTTCAATTGTGTAAATAAAATAAATATTATCTTCAGAATCTACCCAATTGTTTTGTACTGAGTAATCAAAGCGTGCTTTTAAAAGCATATAGGTGATCTTAGCATCATTTGAGAGATTTACATATTTCTCGTTCGTAAAAATACTTTAGGCATTTGGTAGTATTTTTCCCGATAGATTTCTTTTGATTTATAATAATTAAAGTTACTCACCGTTTGCCTTCTTTCTTGGAATCTTATATATACATTCATGATTTTCAACAAGTGAACTATACCATGTATTAAGGGTGAATAAAACACTTTCAGTATTTAAGGTATAAGTTATATGTTAAAAAAATAAGTATAAGTTATACTTTAAATAGAAATAATGTATAACTTATACTTTAATTGAATACTGCATGAGAAAAAATTATTTTGGTAATTTATCAAACTCTTCTTGTATTTCTTCTTTTATGTGTTCTTCTTTTGCTACTCCTAGTCTATGCTGGATATATGAATCTGCTAATGTATTAACAATTTTTTCGAAAGAAATTCTCCCTTTTTCACTTTGTAACTCCGTCATATAGTCTTGTAAAATTGAGAGTTTGCTGTTTAATGCCGGAGAGATCTTTTTAGGAACTGATACCTTGTTTCTTTTATCAGGAATTGAGACTGGTCGACCTCTTTTTTTCAATGTAATATTTTTTGTGTTACTCAATGCACTATTGCTAAAGTTATATTCACCGCTTATTTTCACATCTTGGCGTTTGTTATTGGGTAATAATGGCTCAAATTCGCCGTTCTCCATTATTTTAGGAATATCAAAGTCCTTAGGCATTACTTATGCAACTCCTTATTATTTATTTAAAAACTCTTGTCTAGCATCTAGTTCTGCCAAAATATTTATAAATACTTGGTGTGCTTTATAATCCTATTGATCAAAATTTCCATTTTTATATTTTCTTAAATGTATGCCAATTTTAGAATACCTTCTCAATCTTTTTTGATAATGAATGAGATTTTTGGATACCACGGTTCCGTATTTTTCAATTGCTTCTTCTAAGATTTCTTCATCAAAATCATCATTTGGTTCTACCATACAAGGTACAATATCTATAATTTGCAAATCAAGATCGTATCTATCGACCATGAATTTTTGATAATTTACATATTTGTTGACTCCCTCTAAGGATTCTTCAGCTGTTTGAAATGAAATTATCGAATAGTCTGAAGCTGCCATAGCATTATCGGAAAATTCGCTAATGGTTGGAGGTACATCAATAAATATTTCTTGATAATTGGTCTTTATTGGAAGAAGTAATTTTTTCAAGACAGTAACTTGGTCTAATTCATTTTCATGTTTATTAGCAAAAGCGGAGAATGATCGAAAACTAGTGTCACATGCTAGAAGGTCAAGATTTTCATTTACCTTAATAATACTACTTGCTAATTCTCCATTTGCGACACCATTTGTTATAGTGGTATTGATATCGGTTATACCGAAAGTTCTTGCAATGACTTGTGTTAAGTTCGCTTGAGGGTCTAAATCAATAATAAGCGTTTTTCTATTTCTTATCATTGCATTGTCGTAAGCAAGCATGCTGACTATCTTAGTTTTACCTACTCCTCCTTTAAAATTGCCAACTGTAAATGTAGTCCCTTGAAAAGTATCCATGTAAATCCTCCCAATCTTTAATTGATAATTAAAGTATAACTTATATTGTAATCATGAAAAACGTTGAAATATAGCGATTTTTAAAAATAAAAGTATAAGTTATACCCTAATTATATATGGTATAACTTATACTTTTACTGTTTAAGGTATAACTTATACCTTAAAAATCACTTTTCGAAAATAGCTATTCTAGTCTATTTGTTTCTTTACTTTTCGCTGCTGATTTGAAGTGAATTGATCATATTCATTTTCTAGTATTAATAACTTTTCGTATACATCGGTCATATTCATACTAGAAGCAAGACTTAAATCGTATATGAAAGAAGCAGGTAGATTTTGGACTCGGCGTTGTCGGGTTATCCAGCTTGCAACAGTTCCCTGTGGATAGCCGTGTAGCTCACAAAATTGCTCTACAGTTATTCCTAAATACTTGATAATGTAAACATTGATCGGGTGCGAGTAAACAAATGTATTGATAGACATGGTGCGTAAGCCTACTTTCTTTTATTATTGCGTTTGCAATAATAGTTTAACACACGTATTATCCTAGTATCTACTCCTATTTGTAGAAAACAAAAAAGGATTCATAGAGATAACTCTATAGAATCCGTAAAATACCTTATATAAATAACGGGAAAATATAAAACCTAAAATTATGATACCCTGCTGCAGCTTCTACATAGAAAGAGAAGCGCTCAACACCAACCTCATTTATCAAACGTTGGCCATAACCCCAAATCACTTCTGATAGCTGATCAAAGGTTATATACTTTAGCTCATATTGCTGAATTATGTTCATTCTAAGTGACTCCATTTATGTTCCTGGTAAAATTCGATATGACGTATTTCGTCGTAGTGAATTTTGTCTTTTCCAACATAGATCCCCAGCTCATCACTTCCCAAAATCTTACCGATAATATCGTCTGGATAGTATCCTTCAGCGTTTCGTTCTTCTTTTTGAATACATACTGATCTATTTTTTATGACTGCAGCGTTCAGTACTTCCGCAATCTCTTCAGTCGTCATTTGTTCTTTTGCCAAATTATGATTTGCACGTTGCTCATTGTCCGCATCGATCTCTTCCGTGTGATCGGACAAATAGAATCCTGCCCATTTCAACCGTCCACGATCGTTATAATCAATCATTTTTAAGCCCCCCATTGCCTCTTGCATGGCCACCAACCAATGTACTTCTAGTAATACTACGAGCGCCTTCTAGCATAGAAGAAGCATGCACAATCGCTGTAAAACCATATTTTTGTCTGATCTTATCAATAATCTTATCCAGGTTTTCTTCATCGATTTGTTTTTGCGGATCACTAAATAAATCCAGCTGAAGCGAATCGGTGTACACAAGCTTGCTATAGGTTATTCCAACGTGCCTTACTTCTTGTCCTTCATAATACTTATCAAACAAGAAAAGACAATAATTCTGCAATTCCTTTGCATTATCTGTGACAGGGATCTTCATCTGGTGGAAAAATCCTGGTCTGGTCTCTAAGATCGACGTACCAATGTTTAAATGGATACATCCTGTTTTACAATTATGATGCCTAATGCGTATCGCTACTTGTTCCGCCATTTCTTTTACCACCAACTCGATTTCATTTCTTCTAGTATAATCTCGTGGTAACACTTGTGAATTTCCATATGATTTTTCCTTTGTCGGTTCTGGTGGGACTGCTATGTCTGTTCGATCGATTCCATTTGCATGGAAGTACAGCTGTAAGCCAATCACACCTAAACGACTCTTAATAGTGTGTGGATTCCAATTAGCTAAGTCTTTAATACTCATGATACCCATTTGGTTGAGCCTTTTTTTCATTCGAGAACCAATGCCCCAAAAGTCCGTCATTTCAGGAATATTCCATACTTTTTCGGGAACGTTTTCGTACGTCCATTCTGCAACAAATCCTTCATTATGCTTTGCTTCATTGTCTAAGGCTAGTTTAGCCAAAAGGGGATTATCTCCGATACCTACCGTAGCAATCAATCCTAGCTCTTCTTTAATATTCTCCTGGATCATTTGAGCCAGCTTCTTTCTCCGTTGACTTCGTGTTCCTTCAGTCGTAAAAAGGTTCAGTGATCTGGTCACTTTTAAGATCGATTCATCGATTGAGTAAATCAATAAATCTTCGTCTGCTACATATTTTCTAAAGATATTGTTTACCTGCATGTTTCGCTTGATATATAGGTTCATACGTGGCGGAACAACATACAAGCTTTTAGGAAATGGTTGCGGTAGATCTCTTGGTCGACTGACATTAGAAATACCATATTTTTTCTTTGCAGCTGGTGAAGAAGCTAAAATAAGTCCTGCTCCTGTATTATCTGCTCGACTCATGACGACTAACTCAGTCGTTAATGGATCTAAATTTCTCTCTATACATTCAACGCTGGAATAAAAGCTTTTCATATCGATCAAAAAGTAATCATTTACTGGCTCTTTTGAATAATCCATCATAAATAACACTCCATTCGTTACAATTATACAAACATACGTTCTCTTTTGTAAAGAAGGAATGTTTAAATGGACAAAAAAAGATTCAAAGTGTTATTATAAGCAGTTTAAACGGATAACTGACCAACTCTTGACCACTTATTAGATTTTAAATGCGTTAGAATCTTCATATATCAACTAAATACAGAGGAAAGCTGCTTTATTCACTATAAAAAAATCCGAACTTCCTTTTAAAGGTTGTTCGGGTTTTATAACTTTCATGACGAACTACTAACAAGCAGACTTTTTACTTTTTGCCAGTCTTCAGGGTATATTCCGTAAAATTCATGTTTGTTAGATAATTGCGTTATTTCTGCAGCTGTTCTCATATATAATTTTTTTACCCCTCGATACTTATAGTATTTTTCTTTTGGGTAAAATGCTTGAAGCGTTCCATCGAAACAATAGTCTTGGTCTTCGAACTCAATCCAAGCGTGCAAAAAATCACTTCTTTGAAATTGACCAATACAATAAATAGCTTCTCTGCAGTCTCGTGCAAATTTTATACTTTCCACGAAGCATTGGTTTGGTTGCATTCTTTTCTTTAGCTTGTGCCGATAACATTCGGGAATAGGAATCTCAATCTCTTTCAGCTGTTCTTTTTCTTTCTTTAATGCTTGATAACATTCAGTATAAGGCACTCTTAAAATGGCCTTTTCTTTCCTTTCATATGCTTCTTTATCCATTGTGATCTCCTTGTCTACAAAGCTTATTTACTGACAGTATGCTTTATAGTGTATTTGAAATTTTAACTATTATAAAAGAAAGAACTTATTTGTTTTACAAGTCATAGGTCAGTAAAATATATAAAATTTTTCCAGATTGCAATTCTACTGCTTTATAAAGAACAACACTTTCTTTGCCGTTGTCCATTTCGCCACCTGTTGGGATTTCATCAAATTCTTTTGCATCAGCTGCAATATTATCAAAGGATAAATAAAGACGTTCTGAATCATTTAAAGCCTCTTGACGGAAGCCATCCACTAGGTTTTCTAGCTCTTCAGATAATTCTTCTACTTTCAAAAAAACATGTAACGCATTCGTAACCACACGCCGTCGATCTTGTGTGTTACCTTCCAAAGCAAAAATATCATAGCTTCCATCAAAATATTGTTTAACCATCGTGTATTCCTCCCAAAACTTTTGTAATTTGTTTGCATTTTCTAAACTCATTTTCATAACTTCTTGCTTTTTCGTTCTCAATTTGCTTATTGTATTTCTAGTGACGCCTGATCTTTTTTCTATTTCGTATGCAGAAACTTTAGAAGCCAATAATTCTTCGATTTTATTCGTGTCAATAATTGTCATATTAGAAACCTCTTCTTAGTTTGCTTTTCTTTATGTATTAATTATAACGTAACTCATAAGTTACGTAAACTAAAAGTTACATTTCGCTTTTAGGTATTAAGAACAAAAAAACATAGAATAAATCGAGAGCCTGTGCTGGTGACTCAAAATGAATCTATTCAATTTCAATATAAACATTAATAGCAACAACAATAATACAAACAATAGTAAACATCATTCAACAAATGATTCAGGTTCTAAACCACCTGATAAACATCAGTATAAAAAAATCGCGTTACTAATCATAGGACTTACATTTATTGTTACCTTCTGTCTTCCAAACAGTAATAAATCTAAAAGTCAATACTTTCACTCAAAAAACATAGAATTACCGAAAATCAACGTTGAAAGACATTAACCAAAAAATAGCCATATTATAGATTTTTTTTAACTAACTTGCTAAATTTTTCCACTTTTTAAATTATCTCTAGTATCTTTTGTAATACCATACTTCATCCTGTATCTTCTGAAGGTTCTTCTATTAATGCCTGTTTGCTCTTCAACTTCTTTATCGGTAGATCCATCCAAAAATAATTTGAAAGCTAACTGAAGACGTGGATCGTTTTCTCGATACTTGGGTTTTCCTCCTTTGTATTTTCCTTTAGCTTTAGCAAGCGCAATACCTTGCTTCTGTGTTTCAAGTATATATTTACGTTCATCTTCAGTCTGGTACTTATATAATTCAATAATCAAGTTATTAAGTAATCGACGTAGGTTATCATCGGTAATACCTGTTAACGCTGGTAAATTCAAAACTTCAAGCGTTGCTTTCTTCAGCTGAATAAAATTCATCGTTTCTGTTAGCTCTTTATTATTTCGCCCAAGACGTTTTAATTCTGTCACAACGACAATATCACCTTCACGTATGAATTTCATCATTTCTTGAAATCCTTCACGATTGGTATCTTTCCCACTTGCCTTATCAGTAAAAATTTTATCACACTTTGATAACAGTTCTAACTGTCGATCTAAATTTTGATCAATACTGCTTACTCGAGCATATCCAATTTTAGCCATAGAAAAAACTCCTTTAAAACTCAAAAATTTGGATCATTTTTAAAATCCTGTTGCCCAACTCTGTTGACCCCTTAGGAATCCAAGTGTCGCTTTTCTTTTTAAATGGCATAAATTTTTAATTTTATTTGACACAAATCATAAATATTTAATTGCTAAGAAAATCGTTCAAAATAATTAGCGGATTTTTTAGTTTTTATTTTAAAGCAAAGTGTTCATAAAATCGTCCGTTTCTGGACATTCTATTTTTTTGCCTTATTTTTCAAAAAATCAATTCATTTTATGTTCACAAACCCATCACAAAATCTATGTTCAGTTAAACTGTTTCGATAAAGTTATGTTACAATGAAATTAATGAAGGAGTGATTTTTTTGAAAATAGGTTATGCACGAGTATCTACCGGTTTACAAAATTTAGATTTACAAGAGGATAGTTTAAACAAGTTTGGTTGTGAAAAAATTTTTACCGATCATATGAGTGGGGCAAAAAGTAATCGACCAGGATTAGAAATGGCAATCGATTTTGTTCGCTCTGGAGATACACTTGTTGTTTGGCGTTTAGATCGTTTGGGAAGAAATATGGAAGATTTGATTTCAATTGTCAATCGATTGAATGAACGTGGTGTGAGTTTTCATAGTCTTCAAGAAAATATCACGATGGATAAATCCAGTTCGACTGGTCAACTTATGTTTCATTTATTTGCGGCATTTGCCGAGTTTGAACGAAATCTAATTTTGGAACGCTCTGCAGCAGGAAGAGCGGCTGCTCGTGCAAGAGGAAGGTTTGGCGGTCGTCCTGAAAAATTAACTGAACAAGACTTGGAATTACTAAAGACTTTAGTAGATAGTGGAACACCGATTAAGACAATCGCTGAACGTTGGAATGTTTCTCGAACAACAATTTATCGTTACCTTAATAAATAAAAATAGAAGAAAAAGAGAAAAAATAAAAAAATCCACTAATTATTTTGAACGATTTTCTTAGCAATTAAATATTTATGATTTGTGTCAAATAAAATTAAAAATTTATGCCATTTAAAAAGAAAAATGACACACGACTACGACATTGAAAAATCTGGTTTTCTAGTGTATGATTAGGGTGTATTTTAAATAGTTTCAGAAAGTAGGTAAAAATTTTGATAGTTGCATACATACGTGTCTTATCCATCGATCAAAATGAACAACGCCAGATTGAAGAAATGAAAAAATTCGGTGCAGAGAGAATTTTCATCGAGAAACAATCTGGCGCAACGATTACTCATCGACCTGTTTTTCAAGAAACATTGGATTTCGTCCGAGATCAAGATATTTTTATTGTTGAAGCTATTGATCGACTTGGAAGAAATTACGACGAAATCATCGCTTCAGTCAATTACCTAAAGAAGAAAAACGTACAGCTAATCATCACAAGTCTACCGATCATGGCTGAAGCCATTGGCAATCCACTCCTGGATAAATTCATTAAAGATTTAATCATCCAAATTTTGGCCATGATCGCTGAACAAGAGCGTACCGAATCTAAACGACGCCAGGCGCAAGGAATTAAGATTGCGAAAGCAAATGGAGTCTATAAAGGCCGTCCAAAGCTTTACAGTGCTAACGCAAAAGATCCCCAACGACGCTTAGTGTACAAAAACATCGTTGAAGATCTAAAAAAAGGTGTTGCGATCGCTCAGATTGCGAAAGACTACAATGTTACAAGACAAACCGTATATAGAATAAAAAAAGAGAGCATGATCAATGACGAATAGTTGATCATGCTCTCTTCTTTTTATTGGCTTACTTTTTGGAATACTGTTATAACTTTCACAAATAACTTCTCAACCAAACTCTCATGCACTCTTTCCAAAAAAATACACGCTCTGACTTTCATAATCAATTGTCGTTAGTTGATCTAACAGTAATTTTCTTGTTTGTTCATGTCCAAATTGAGGAACTGTATTCATTAATAGATTATCACCTTGTCTAGGTTTTCTCACCATTTTTCATTACCTATAGCTTCACCTAAATTTTTGAATTACCACGTGATTTCTTTCGTCAGTGTAATTTTCAAATAACTGTTCAATCGTTAGCTCATTTTCTAAATTTACTATGAGTATTGTGCCCTGATTAATTTGATTTATTAATAAAATTTAGTTAATAGAGTGATAGAAAAAAGCTTCTTACAAACCGATTTCTCCCTTAATTCCTCATTATAAAATGATTCTTTCTAATCGACTTGAGGAACTATATCCATTGGAATAGAATCAACTACATCCCTACTTCCATTTGTGACATCAACAACATTCATTAATAATTCTGTTCCAATTTTTGCTTTATATTTAGATGTTGTCAGTTTTTTTAACGCAGTAGTACTATCAATACGTTGCCAAGTATTTCTGACTTCCCAAGTATATGCAGAATCGCCTAATATACTTACTAATCTTTCTTGTTCAGATATAGCATCCCCAATGGAATATTTTTCAGTTTTTGTAGTATCCCAACCACCATCCCAAGGTAACTTTTTAAACGGAATTTCAGCTGAAACCATACTGTCTAAATCGGTCGTTCCAGAGGCCGTACCCATTTTTAATACCCATTCTAATTGATACGTATGTCCAGCAGGAACTAACAATTTTTGTGAAGGAACTTCCCAATTTTTTTCTATACTAGAAGTAACTGCTTTAGTATGTCCGAAATCATAGCGCACTTCCATCGACATAGAACCAGAAACGAATGGAAATTTCATTTCTGCACTTGTAGTCAATGAACCACCTGCTGAATGAGTTGTTTGCGTAGTGACACTATCAGTTTGTTTATATCCAAACGCTGCAGTTGTAAGATTTTGGTCTTGATTCGTATTATTTGTAAGGACAGCTTTGTGAGCTGCAACAGATTCTCCATCTTCAATAACCATGTCATTATTTATTTTTGCAACAGGTTCGCTTGTTAATGAAGAAGGGTCTAATTCTGGACTATTATATATACTAAGTCGTTCAAGTTCATGCAGTTCGCCATTAATGCATTTGTTATAGGAGAGAACAAAACCTAAATCTTTACAGTCATATTTTATCTGGGTCAAGGGATCAACATCATTCAATGCGGTTGCTCTTCCAACTGATTCTGTTTGAACGTTACTTGCATATACTAGCGTAGCCGGTGTGATGGCTGTTAAACTCATACCGCCTAACAAAATTAAAGCGTTTAATTTTAAAAATCTTTTCATAATATTACACTCCTCGAATTTTTATTGTTGTATGCAACGGTAGAAACCGTTTTCTGAGTTAAATATTTTGTAGCTGCAAGAACTTCCATGTAATAAAAAGTACCAGCATTATTCATTAACATTTGCTTTTCTTGTTTGCAGTTGAAACTGTTCTTCTGCATGTGCCACATTAAATGTGGGAAAATTAAGCCAATTATTAATGCTTAGAATTAATCCTCCCTTCTATTATGTCTTTACTTAACTGAATAACATCCTTAGGTTTCACCTCCCCTCACGGATTAATTGTATTTGAAGATTAACAAAAAAACGTATGCGTTTACTATAAAAACAGACGTTTATTTTATTTAAAGTAACGTAATATAACGTTTCTAAGCATAGTAAGTAAAGGAAGGTTTATAGTAGTTTATAACAGTTTATCTTAGAAAAATATAAATATTCGTCTTTCCCATAATTTTGAAATACTCTAGGATTGGATTCGTGAGAATTATATTGTTAAATAATTCACATAAATGCTTTTTATATGTATAATCAACTTGTAGATAATTATTTCCTAAAAGCGAGGTGTTTTATGCTTCTTGTTAATTATTTAGTTGTTGTCTTACTATGCTATTTTTCAGCAGTAACGCTCTCAGCAATTCTTTTTTTTAAAGACAAAAAGAAATTGCATAGAAGACTGTTAATATATTTTTTACTTTTATTCTTGAGTGGTTTTTCTGATTATATTAACTGCATTCTTTCAAATAATAATAGTGATTTGACTTGTCGGTTTTTTCCTTTTGTAAACGTAGCTATGTATGTATTAGTGATCTTATTTTCTTTTATAATATGTACAC
>NZ_JAWDJH010000024.1:0-17639 GCF_032465635.1 Enterococcus sp. 2STP | reverse complement strand
GTATAAAAGAATAATCTCAAAAAAACATCCAACTAAAGACTTATTTAACATCTTGTTTTTTCAAAAATAGAAAAAAGATAGAAAACGTTAACAATTATGCTTGGAAAGCATACTGATGGAATAAACTAAGCATTGGACAGGTTAAAAAATGGGGCTTAAAATAAAATGCGAAGAAACAATAGATAATGATGTAATTAAGAACAATGTTCGAATCACCTAGCAATCACGAACGGAGGAAATAAAAAAATGGCAGAAAAACAAACCGCAGGAAGAGATCAATTGGGGGAGTTTGCACCAAAATTTGCAGAATTGAATGACGATGTTTTATTTGGACAAGTATGGTCAAGAGAAGAATTATCTCCTCATCAGCGTAGTATCATCACCCTATCTGCTTTGATCTCAGGAGGGAATTTTGAACAATTGCCAGCTCATCTGAAAATTGGCAAGCAAAATGGCATTACTAGTGAAGAAATAGCAGAAATCATTACCCATTTAGCTTTTTATGTAGGGTGGCCAAAAGCTTGGTCGGCTTTTAGTTTAGCAAAAGAAATCTATCTAGAAGAAAATAGAGAAGATAAGAAAGAGGCGTAAATGATGACAAAACACGAAGAAATACAAAAAGGCGTGATTTTTCCAGCAGGTAAAAAAAACGAAGCATACGCTCAAGTATTTACCGGGCAAAGCTATCTGAATATGTTAGTAAACGATCCCGAAGTTTCTGTTGGTGTAGGGAATGTAACTTTTGAACCAGGCTGTCGCAATCACTGGCATGTCCATACAGACGGCTATCAAATTTTACTTGTGACCGGAGGAGAAGGCTGGTATCAGGAAGAAGGAAAGCCAGCAAGACGATTAATGGCTGGAGATGTCGTCGTAACGCACAAAGGGATCAAACATTGGCATGGTGCGACAAAAGACAGTTGGTTTGAACATTTGGCGATCACTGCTGGTAATTCAGAGTTTTTAGAACCTGTAACAGATGAACTATACGAAGGATTGGAAAATCAATAATATCAAGCTTAGAACAGCTCCTAAAAGTAGATTTTTAATCGAACTTTCAGGAGCTGTTTTAGGTGGATGAAGCTGTTTTGTAAAATAGGTTAATAATAGGGGCGAGGAGAAGCACGTCGGAAAATCTTGATATTGATAATCGGCTGGGCATACATGATTTCCACATCGTCAATCAAACTACCTAGCAGATGATAATCTTCCCGATCATGTCGAGGATTACCTAATAGCTCCTGATAGTAGATTTCCATGCTAGGGTCTCGAGGATTGTTCAGCAAATCAGCAAGTACATCTAGATCTTCTGGCTGAGTTTCTATTGTGCCCTGTATTTCTATGAAAAGTCCCTCCTCAGCAAATTCTACGCCAATACGTATTTCAGTTATTTCGTGGGAATATAGATAAGTAAGAAGCTCATCGATGATTCTTTTTGATAATTCTTTTTCCAAGTGTCTTTTTTTCCTTTCTGACAGCGGTAAAGTTATCTAGTATCGGTACAAGGATACCTGCAACGAATCCAGTTGAAAAACCACTGTTATATAAATTGAGTCCTCCGTGCAAAGTGCTGACGTTATGGACAAGAGCAATATGTAACATACCAGCTATTACACCGTAAAAACTGCCGTAAAAACCGCTTATGGGCGCGAGGCCTGTCCCAAACACAGCGGCAACGAGCATGCCGGTGCTGGTGATCTCATGAAACGTCCCAAACAAAGAAGCAAGAAAGATTCCGACTAGTATCGGAAAACTGTTTTTTAAATGACAACCAAAAGCACTGAAACCAACCGCAGATAAAATAGCACCGATGACAGGACCATTTAACTTACCACCAACCAGCAAAACATAAGAAGAAAGCATTAGACCAACTAGCCCCATGTTGATCAAAGTAGCACCGATACCAGAATTAGCAATGAAATCAGTTGTCAGTTTTCCAGATGAATCGAAAATCTCTCGAATACCCGAAAGTCGAAAGGAATTATAATAGAAACCAAAACCGACTGTCAGCAAAAAAAAGCCGAAAATGATCCAGACGAGAGGGGAATGGTATTCATTGGAAACCAATGTATTCTCGACGATCGAGTAGCTGAACAATCGCAAAACAGCAGTAAAAGCCATGGCAATCAAGCCTGAGGTAAATCCAATATTATAAAGCGTGAACCCGCGATGGAAAACTAAAGTTTGAGCAGCTAATGGCGGAAGAAGAAGACCAATTGCTATACCGGCCAAATTGCCCAGCAGAACACCTACTAGCAAAGGAAAGCGCATACCAAAAGTAATGTAACTAACGACCGGCGACAATGCGCTGCCGAACAGTCCTATCATAATATACTGAGAAAAAGGTTTATTGACAAATACAGCATACAGGTATACACCTAAAATGATCGAGATCGAATTATAAAGGTTTTTACCAAAAAAAGAAAAACCGGTAACTGTTAAAATCGAAGCGAATAAGGGGCCATTTAAAATCACCTTTTGCCGGTAAGCCAAAAGCACAGAAAGTAAGGTCAAGATCCCAACGTTTATAAATGCGCTTCCAAAACCGCCCAAAGCAAAATAATCTGTCAGAAGATTGCTTGGAGAGGTAAGAATAGTCAGTAGTCCACTCCAATTAGCGGCAGGTGTACCAGAAACTAAGCCAATAAAAAGAAAAAAAGCACCTGTAAAACTAAGATAAAAATATTTTCTTTTCTGTGAAACGATTCTTTTTTGAGGATGAATATAAATAACGTCAGTTTCGTTTTCCATTACACACCTTCTTTTTCGTTTTCTTTAACTATAACTTGAAATGAAAGATTTGGTCAACTATCATTTAGGTTAAAACTAAAAATGTAAGGGAACCCAGTGAATTTAACCAAATTTTTTTAATTTTGCAAAAAAAGTTAAAGAAGACTGAGAAAAAAATTTAAAATATAACGTTTTGAGTAAAATGTTTGCAAAAAATACTAAAAATAGGGTACAATAAAACAACATATACTGCAGTAAAGAAGTGGGGGAGTTTTAATGAGAAGAAAAGTCTATACCAAGGATCAAATTCTAAAAGCTGCTTATGATGTTGTTGCAAAGGAAGGGTTTAAAGGATTTACTGCGAGAAACATTGCGAAAAAGATGGGGATTTCGACTCAGCCAATTTATCTGGAATTCAAAAACATGGAAGATTTGAAAAATACGTTATTGGATTCAATCTTTGAACAACTAAAAGAAGATGTTTTCCCTATTGAGCGCACGGGTGATAAAATCATTGATCTCGGTTTGAACTATATCTACTTTGCAAAGAAACATCATAGTCTTTACATGGCATTGTACATTGATGAACATGGGGACGGAAAGAAAATGCATGATTTTTCTTACAACTATTTCCGTGAAATAGTCAAAGAAGATGAAAGATACAATCAATTATCGGATGATTATATCGATGCCTTGCATACTGGTACATGGGTAGCGGTGACTGGCTTAGCATCATTGATGTCATCAAACATCATGCATCCAACAGAAGAACAAATCATCGCACTGATCAAACGGACAATTGACTCGATTTTAGCACTAGATAATCCTGAAACAATCAGATAGTGTTCTATCATTATGAATTTGATCGGTAAGTCCGTTGGCTGTAAACTGTCAATGGACTTTTTTTGTAAAAAAACGGTTTCTGTTATTTATCTGTTAGAAATAGGCTTGACATTTCGTGGAAAAAGTTTAAAAATAGTACTTACGGAAGGTTGGCAGAGTGGTAATGCACCGGACTCGAAATCCGGCGAACCGGCTAATACCGGCGCGCAGGTTCAAATCCTGTACCTTCCTTATATATCAACGATTAGACACGATTTCGATCGTGTCTTTTTTGTTGTATGTTTAGCCCAAAATATTTTTTGATTTCCTCTGAGTACGATCTTTCATACATGCTAGGAAATAAATCTCCTTGGACTTTTCTTTTGATATAAAAATACCAGATGTAAGATAAAAGTGTAAAAACGATTTGGTTTAGGGGGAAAAGCGATGTGCACCGCGATCACTTATGCAACGAAAGACCATTATTTTGGAAGGAACTTTGATTATAAGATTTCTTATAATGAAGTAGTTACTATCATTCCAAGAAATTATAATTTCAATTCAACTATGTCAATGAGAGAATGAATAGATCTGTTTGGCTGCATATTTTCTTATATAGTCATAATTAGACACGATCTTTCGGTCGTGTCTTTTTATCTGGAGGCTATTTTTTGAACAGCATCCACTAATATTTTTTTAACACGAAGAGAATAAGATAGCCTCAAAAAAGAAAACATGGTAAATTAGATATCGGGACTTTATTTTCTGTAAAAACAGAAACTTTCATCTTTTGTTTTCACGTGACGAAACTGTAAGAGAGAAAATATTCGTCCGCTATTTATTCTATGTTAAGATGCATATGGATGAAATAAACAGTAATTTTATATTAGGATGTGAAAGTTAAATGTGCGGTATTGTAGGTTTTGTTAACGACAAGGACAACAAAAAAACAATTATTAATACAATGATGGATCGAATCGTTCACCGTGGACCTAATAGTTCAGGTGAATATATCGATAAACACGTTGCTTTAGGATTCAGAAGATTAAGTATTATTGACTTAGAGGGCGGTACTCAGCCTATTTACAATGAAGATCGGACAAAGATCATTATTTTTAATGGCGAAATCTATAATTATCAGCCTTTGAGAGAAGAATTGATTGCAGCTGGTCACGTTTTTCAAACACATGCAGATACAGAAGTCCTTTTGCATGGTTACGAAGAATGGGGAACAGAATTATTGCAAAAAATCCGCGGAATGTTTGCTTTTGCTATTTGGGATAATGAAAAAAATGAGTTATTCGGTGCGAGAGACCATTTTGGGATCAAACCATACTATTATGCAGAAATGAACGGAACATTTATGTTTGGTTCAGAAATCAAAAGTTTTTTGCCTCATCCTGATTTTAATAAAGAATTGAATAAAGAAGCATTGAAACCTTATATGACTTTCCAATATTCTCCATTGAACGGTGAAACCTTCTTCAAAGGTGTCTATCGTTTGCCTGAAGGCCATTATTATACGTATAAAGACGGAAAACTGGACATTCAACAATATTGGGATGCAGATTTTGAAACAAAAGAAACGCATTCCCGACAAGAATGGATCGAAAAAATCGACGAAACTGTTCAAGCTTCTATTGAAGCACACACAATCAGCGATGTAGAAGTTGGTTCTTTCTTATCCAGCGGGGTCGATTCCAGTTATGTAACCTCTGTATTGAAACCAGATCATTCTTTCTCAATCGGGTTTGATGATAAAACCTATAATGAAGCGATTGAAGCCAGAAAACTAACAGAATTATTGGACTTAGACAATACGGCAGCTGTGATTGACGGAGACATGTCTTTTAAAGCATTCCCATTGATCCAGTATCACTTAGATGAACCAGACTCAAATCCTTCTTGCGTGCCGTTGTACTTTTTAGCAAATCTCGCTTCACAAAGTGTACGGGTGGTTCAATCAGGAGAAGGGGCAGATGAACTATTTGCGGGATACCAAACGTATGGATTCCACACGAATTCAAAATTTATCCGTGTGATTGCGCAAGGACTGAAAAAATTGCCAAAAGGGACACGCTATAATTTAGGACGTAAAATCGGAAAAATGAAAAATTTCCATGGACGTATCCATTTATATGAATCACTTGCGCCAGCAAAAGAATATTTTATTGGGCATGCTCGAGTGTTCGAAGAATCAGAAGCATCAGAAGTGTTGACGCCAAAATATCAAACAGCGCCGTCTGTGAATGAAATCATGACTGTTCATTACGAGAAAACAGAAGGAATCAAAGATGAAGTCAATAAGATGCAATACGTCGATCTTCACCAATGGATGCCAAAAGATATTTTGTTGAAGGCAGATAAACTTTCTATGGCAAGTTCTCTAGAAGTCCGAGTACCTTTACTGGATATCGAAGTCATGAAATTGGCTCAACAAATACCAAGTAAGTTCTTGTTGAATCAAAACAATACAAAAGATATTTTCAGACAAGCTGCGAACAAACATCTTCCAGAAGAGTGGTCGAATCGGGTGAAATTAGGATTCCCTGTGCCAATCAAAGCTTGGTTGAAAGAAGAACACGGCTACGAACAAGTCAAAGCATTATTCGAAGCAGATTTTGCAAAAGAATTTTTTGATCAAGAAAAAATCATGAAGTTGCTAGATGACCATCACGAAGGACGTAAAGAAGAACAACGTAAAATCTGGACGATCTTCAGTTTCTTGACATGGTATAAAGTTTACTTTGTCGATGAAACGATTCCGCAAGCAGAAGCAATCGATTATGTGACTGTTTGATAAAAAAGAAACAACAATATGAGAAGAAGCATAGAAACATGTGAGATGATCTCCTTGTTTCTATGCTTCTTTTTAAGCGCTTAGTAACTGATTTCTTTTTCTTTTGTCCCATCTTTTTTATAGATGATCAAAGTTGATTGTTTGTTTTGAGCTACTTGCTTTCCTTTTTCGATTGCTTCTTTTTTTGTATCAAAATGGTTGCTTGCCTTTTTTGCCCCTTTAGATTTCACGATCCATTGTTCTTCCTCATATTCTACGATCACATCTGAATCAAGCAGTTTTCCGGCACGAGGATTCGTATCGTGTTCATCCGTCTTGCTTGGATTTTTTTCTTTTTCGAAGGTTCGTTTTTCTGATTCACTAGCATCTTCATCCCATTTTTTTGCTTGATCAATGGCAATTGGGATCGCACGGCTATCAGGGTACCCTTCATCCAACAGTGCATTTGCGATGTCGATTGCTTTTTTTCTTGTCAGTTTATCTAAGTTTTTCATTGATGCAGGAAAGTCCTTCATGTTCCATGGCATATTAATATCCCCCTTTATTAAAAAACATAATCTATATAAACAAGTGTAAGGGTATTTATACAAAAAGAAAAAGATTTTGTTTGAGAAGTAAAACCGTTGTATTTATCGTCAAGTAGTTTTACTTAACAAAATCGTGAAAAACACTAGCAATCTAGAAAAAATCATGGTAAGATAATCAAGTCTGAGAGTCATCTTAGAGGATTCTTGTAAAAATGGGAGGGAAAAACATGCGCGTAAACATCACTTTAGAGTGTACTTCTTGTAAAGAACGTAACTACCTAACAAGCAAAAACAAACGTAACAATCCTGATCGTTTGGAAAAACAAAAATATTGCCCACGCGAACGCAAAGTTACTTTGCACCGTGAAACAAAATAATGTTTTTAAAGTTCTCAATTCCTTGCTGGTCAAAGAATTGAGACTTTTTTTATCTCAAACCATCTAAAATCATAAGGAGCGGATGATATGTTTATTTCAATGTGGGCACAAGATAGAAATGGTCTGATCGGCAAAAATGGATTGCTACCGTGGCGATTGCCAAATGACATGCGTTTTTTTCGTGAACATACAATGGATCGAATCTTAGTGATGGGAAGAAAGACCTATGAAGGAATGGGCGATCTCTCACTTCCTTATCGCCATATCATCGTGTTGACAACGCAACCGAACTTTCGCACGAAAGAAAATGCAGAAGTGATGCATTCAATCGATGAACTTTTGGCGTATAGTCAAACAATCTCAGAAGATATCTATGTTTCGGGTGGCAGTCGGATTTTTCAAGAACTTCTTCCTTACACCGGTCGAATCTGGCGGACATTGATTGATAGCACGTTTGAAGGAGATACGTATATTGGGGATATCGATTTTTCAGACTTCGCTCTTATAGAGGAATACGAGGGAATAACGGATCAGGAAAATTTATATGCCCATCGTTTTCAAAAATGGGAAAGAGTAAGAAATAAGGTTGTTTCAAAAGAAGAATAATATCTGGTATTCAGTTTTTAATAATAAAAAAGCATCTCGCGAATGAACGTGAAGATGCTTTTTTTAGTTAAAATCAGTTTAACTTTTCTTTGATATCATTGACCATTTCCTGACTGGCAATAGGTCCGTTATATAGCCAGCTAGATTCAGGTCCGAATTGCAGTACGTGATCGTCCTTCACTGCTTTGAGATTCTTCCAACTTGGTTCATTGAACATAGCAGCATCTTTATCACTGTTCACAAGAATGATGTAATCAGCATCTAATTCAGCTAGTTTTTCCGAAGAAACAGCAGACCAGTCAGAAGTGGCTTCTTTGGATACTTCTTCTACTAAATCAGGCACACCAAATTTTAGATCGTCATATACGATTCTACCGCTTGACCGATTTTTGCTGACCATGAAGGCGGAGTTATTGGTCACCCATAACACGGCAGCTGTCTTGTTCTCAATTTTATCTGCTAATTCTTCGCGAGTGCTCTTGACGGATTTTTGATAATCGGAAATGACTTTTTCCGCTTCTTTTTCTTTTGCTAAAGCCTTGCCGACATCTTTTAGTTGTTCTTCCCATGTGACGTCTGTTCCGTTTTTTACGACATAAGTTGGCGCGATTTTGCTATATTGCTCGTATTTCCCACCTTCGACAGTAGCGGAAGAAGAAATCAACAGCAAGTCAGGTTCGAAGCTTAATACTTTCTCGTAAGGAAGATCATAAGAAATAGTTGGAACATCTTTCAAATCATCTTGCAAATAATCTTGGATAGAACCACTGCCCACTGTCCATTGGGCGATAGGTTTTTCTCCTAGGGAAATCAGATAGTCTTCTAAGTAACTACCGATGATCCGTTTAGGTGCGTTTGGAATGTCGACTTTATGTCCAAGCGTATCTGTGACTGTATGCGTGCTGGTGGATGAAGTCGTCGAATTGGTAGGTGTAGCTGTTTCTTTATCTGAAGAAGGGGAGCAAGCGCTCAATACTCCAGCCAACAGCAATATGCTAGATAATGTGAATACTTTTGTTTTTAAGTTCATTTCTTTCCTCCTGACATAATTGAGAATCTTTCTCATTGGTTATTATTCCTGATATTTCGAATGCTGTCAACCGCTTCATTTAGCTATAGCTATGAAAGTAGCGCTTGACGAAATAGTGAAACAGCGTCATAATTGAGAATGATTTTCAGCGAAAGGATGGGTGAAATGACGAGACTAAGGGCAGCTGATATTGCAGCCGGCTACGAAAATAAAAAAATTATTGAAAACATGTCTGTTACGATTCCTGAAGGGAAAATCACGAGCTTGATTGGACCAAACGGAAGTGGAAAATCTACTTTATTGAAAAGCTTTACCCGCATAATACCTGTGAAATCAGGAAAGATCATTGTCAATGATTCTGATATATCTACATACAGTTCAAAAGAACTTGCAAAAAAAATTGCTTTATTAGCACAAACTAGTGAACATCCTATAGGTATGACAGTAGAAGAAGTAGTATCTTACGGACGATATCCCTATCAAAAACTGTTTAGCGGTATGGATGCACAAGATCATGAAGCAATCGAGTGGGCTTTGGATGCAACAGGTTTGTCTGGATATCGCACGCGAGATATCGCAACGTTGTCTGGTGGACAAACCCAGCGTGTCTGGATCGCTATGGCACTTGCTCAGGAAACAGATATCTTGATCTTGGACGAGCCGACGACGTTTTTAGATCCGTCACACCAATTAGAGATCCTACAGTTATTGACTCAAATCAATCAAATAAAACAAACAACAATCTTGATGTCGATCCATGACATTAATCTTGCTTCACGTTTTTCTGATTATTTACTAGGAATGAAAAACGGTGAATTGATCACGGAAGGTACACCTGAAGAAGTGATCACAAAAGAGTGTATGAAAAAAATATTTGAGATTGATGCAACGATTGTCACACTACCAAAAACGAATAAACCAGTTTTTCTGACGTATGATCTGTTGCCAAAAGAGCAGGAGGATCAACTATGAAGGCTAGGAAAAAAAACAAACTCTTGCTTTTGATCTGTTTTGTTCTTTTGATCATTTTTTTTATTGCTCTTTCAAATGGCGCAGCGAGTGTGGGAAAAATAGCCTTTTGGCAGGCGTTGGTTGATTTTGATGGATCAAAACAAAGTCATCAAATTATAAGAAACATTCGTTTGCCTCGGGTTGCAGGGGCATTTCTCGTAGGGAGTTGTTTTGCATTGAGCGGTGCATTGATGCAAGGAGTGACAAGAAATCCTTTAGCAGATTCAGGTTTACTAGGAATCAACGCTGGTGCTTCGTTGGCAATGGCTCTTAGTTTTGCTTTTTGGCCCAAAGCTTCTGGCTTTTCTGTGTTTCTGGTGTCATTGGCAGGTTCTTTTGCTGTGACTTTACTCGTATTTGGCTTTTTGCAGTTTTCGAAAATGGGCATGAATCCTTTACAGCTGATTTTAGCTGGCGTAGCTATTAGTTCTTTTTTTACTGCAATCAGTCAAGCACTTACCCAATTTTTTAATCTACAGCAGGATCTTGCTTTTTGGTTTGTAGGTGGAGCTGCCAATATCACATGGAAACAATTAACAGTGTTGTTCCCTGTATATGTGCTTGCTGTCTTGGTTTCTTTTTCATTAGGAAAAGCGATATCCTTGATTAGTTTGAGTGAAACCCATGCATTAGCTCTTGGAGGTCATCCTAAACGAACACGGTTGATTGTTTTCTGTCTAGTTGCAGTGTTAGCAGCCATTGCCGTTTCGTTAGTCGGACCTGTTTCATTTATTGGGCTGTTGGTTCCGCCGATTGTTCGCGGAATGGTTGGGACAGACTATCGTTATGTCCTACCTGTCTCTTTTTTAGTTGGAGGCGGACTGGTCATGTTGGCGGATTTTGCAGCAAGGATGATCAATCCACCTTTTGAAACACCTTTTGGATTAGTCATCGCATTGATTGGCGTTCCGTTTTTACTGATACAAGTAAGGAGGGAACAACGGTGAAAAGAATATATTGGACGTTGTATTTCTTGCTTTTTCTACTTATCGTCTTGTCTGTAGGTAGTTTGATGATTGGCACGCCTTTTATTTATCTTGATCAGCTTTTTGACACGTTCATAGGGAAAGGCTCCTCTTCTTTGGCGCTGATTGTTGGAGAGTTTCGTGTTCCTCGATTACTGATCAGTTTATTAGCAGGTGCTTGTCTTGGCGTCTCTGGTTATGTCTTGCAAGGAGTGACGAGAAATGAATTGGCAGATTCTAGCATATTGGGGATCAATGCGGGAGCTGGATTTCTAGTGATGCTTTATTTAGGTTTCTTTTCACAATATTCTCTGCCGTTTCTGTTGCTAGTCGTAGCCTTTATAGGTGGTATTCTCGCTGCTTGCTGTGTCTATCTTGCGGCCTATGATCGAAATGGATTTTTAGGGATGAATCGTATCTTATTGTCTGGTATTGCCGTTAATGCGGGTCTTTCTGCATTAACGTTGTTGTGCACCATCCAATTGTCAAAGGAAAATTATGGATTTGTCAATGCATGGTTGGCGGGATCGATTTGGGGTGCGAGCTGGTCCTATGTTTGGGCGCTTCTTCCATGGGCGATTATCTTGATTCCGCTAGGAGGATTTTATGCGCAGCGGATTGGCTTGCTATCATTTGGTCAAGAACGCGCGCAAGGATTAGGGCTAAATGTGGCTAAAAGTCAAAAAATCCTTTTGTTGTTAGCTGTTGCTTTAGCAAGCGGTAGCGTAGCGGTGACAGGGAGTTTATCCTTTGTAGGACTACTGGCTCCTCATGCTGCGAAGCTAGTCGTACGTAAAGAAAATCACTGGACCTTTATTCTAAGCAGTTTGTTTGGTTCCGTTTTTGTACTTAATGCAGATATTGTTGCACGAGTGATTCTGCCAAGTGGGGAAATACCGACAGGGATTTTGATTGCCTTTTTTGGTGCGCCATATTTTCTGTATGTATTGTTTATCAGACAAAAACACGTGCTGAGCGGTTGAAGTTCATTAAAAGGCAAGAAGGCCGATCATTGTTAGGTCTTCTTTTTCTTTTATTTATACATTTATTTGAAAGTTCGATTGCTATTTTTCTTTTTTTCCTATACCATTTTATGAGAGAAGGAAGGGTGATTTTTTGGAGCAAATGAAAGAAAAATTACGCCGACAAGGAATCGAAAAGCTGAAAAATCTGGCTAAAAGCGGTAAGAAAAAGGACAAAGAACAGCGAATCTGTGAACAGCTATTCGCAAGCGAGTACTGGAAGTCGGCACAAGTGATAGGGACGACTTTATCAAATGAATTTGAGCTGGATACACAGCCGATTATCCAACGGGCGAAAAAAGAACAAAAGAAAATAGTTGTTCCTAAAACTTTACCAAAACGTCAGATGGCGTTTTATGAAATGGATGAACACACCGTTTTTGAACGTTCGAGTTTTGGCGTTCTCGAGCCACAATCAGAGAAGCTTTATTTGCCGGAAATGATCGACCTCCTCATTGTACCAGGGATTATCTACAATAGAGCCGGTTATCGAATTGGTTTTGGCGGTGGTTATTACGACCGGTATTTAAAAAATTTCCATCGAAAAACATGCAGCCTCGTTTTTCGAGAACAATTGAATGAACAATGGCAACCGGAAAGTTTTGATCAGAAGATCCAACAATTATTTATTGACTAAAATGAAATGGGAGGTTTTCATGAATTATCAACAGCAAATAAAAATGCGTGCATGGTTGAGGCGACCGTTATGGACCTATGTTTTTTTGGGGATACAGACAATAGTCTTCATTATAATGGAGTTGTTTCCGCGTCTTGAAATTCCTTATTATACTGGAATGTATGGTCCTTATCTTGTTCACTTCAATGAATGGTGGCGCTTAGTGACACCAATCTTCATCCATTTTGGAGTGATGCATTTCGTCATGAACTCACTGATATTGTATTTTATGGGGCAACAAATCGAGGCAATATACGGTCACTGGCGGTTTTTCCTGATCTATATGTTCAGCGGGATAATGGGAAATACAGCAAGTTTTGCTTTCAACGAAGCGAATGTCTTGTCTGGTGGTGCAAGCACTTCGATATTCGGATTGTTTGGTGCGTTGTTTATTTTAGGATTTCATTTTAAATATAATACGGCGATCCAACAACTAGTCAGACATTTTCTTTTATTTATTGCGATGACATTTGTTTTTGGTCTTCTTGACACCTCTGTAGATGTTTGGGGACATGTCGGCGGACTGGTGGGCGGTTTAGTATTAGGGAATATTTTAGGGCTACCGAAACAGCAGACAAGCTATTCGATACACCAGAAGATTCTTTCTACACTAGTTTTTGTATTTCTTTTTGTAATATGTATTTTACTGGGTTTAAAAAAATATGGTTTACTTGTATAATATGAAGGAAGTGCTTAAAGATGGAGAGCTTATATGATGTACAGCAGCTGTTCAAAAAATTTGGCATCTTTATCTATGTGGGTGCACGCATCTATGATATTGAATTGATGACTATTGAATTGCGGAATCTGTATGATAGCCGTTTAATCGATCATGATACATACATGACAGCGTGGCGCATATTAAAAAGAGAGCACCGAATTGAAGAAAGCCGAAAGAAAGGAAATTTGTAATGGACAAGAAAATTATTGGGATTGATTTAGGTGGAACAACAGCAAAATTTGCAATTTTAACACCAGAAGGAGAGATTCAACAAAAATGGAGCATCGATACCAATATTTTGGATGATGGCAAACATATCGTTCCTGAAATCATCGAATCAATCAACCATCGATTGAATTTATATAATATGAAAGCCGAAGACTTTATTGGAATCGGTATGGGTACTCCAGGAAGCGTGGACAGTGACGCTGGAACAGTTATTGGTGCATATAACTTGAACTGGACAGAAGTACAATTTGTGAAAAAACTGATTGAAGCAGGGACAGGAATCAAATTCGCTATCGATAATGATGCGAATGTGGCTGCTTTAGGTGAACGATGGAAAGGTGCTGGAGAAAACGATCCAGACGTTGTATTCGTTACTCTAGGAACAGGTGTTGGCGGTGGTATTGTTGCTGGCGGGAATTTGATCCATGGCGTGAGCGGAGCAGGCGGAGAGATCGGCCATATCACTGTGGATCCTGAAGGGTTCGAATGTACTTGCGGTAAACGCGGATGTTTAGAAACTGTATCTAGCGCTACTGGTGTGGTACGTCTAGGACGTTACTTGGCAGAAGAATACGCAGGAGATTCAAAACTGAAAGCAATGTTAGATAACGGTGAAGAAGTAACAAGTAAAGATATCTTTGAAATGGCTCAAGAAGACGATCCGTTTGCATTGATGGTTGTTGATCGCGTATGCTTCTATTTAGGCTTAGCTTGCGCAAACTTGGGGAATACATTGAATCCGTCAAGTATTGTGTTAGGCGGCGGAGTATCGGCGGCAGGAGAATTTTTACGCAGCCGTGTAGAGAAATATTTTAAAGAATTCACTTTCCCACAAGTAAGAGAATCAACAAAAATCAAATTAGCAGAGCTTGGAAATGAAGCTGGTGTCATTGGCGCTGCCTCATTAGCCTTGAAATTTGCTTAAAAAAACGGAGGCATTACATGGTTTTATGGGTAATTAATATCATTTTGCTATTGATTGTGCTTGCAATCATCTTTTGGGAAGTCTATCTACGAGTAATGGCCAAGCGTTCAGCAACGACTTTGACAGAAGAAGAGTTTCGAGAAGGAATGAGAAAAGCACAAGTAATCGATGTTCGCGAAAAAGATGTGTTTGATGCAGGGCATATCTTAGGTGCAAGAAACATCCCTTACACTGTTTTGAAAGATTCACTAGGATCGATTCGAAAAGACCAACCTGTCTATATCTACGATCAAAAGAAAAGCTTGAGTATCCGTACGGCAAATAAATTACGTAAAGCAGGTTATAAAGAGATTTATTTGCTTAAGGGTGGTTATGACGGCTGGTCTGGAAAAATCAAAAGCAAAAAAGTATAAAGCATATATTTTTATGACAGCTTTGGAAAAACTAGATCAATAATCAGGTATTGACTAAGAAAAATGAACGACACGAGGGATAGTTGTGTCGTTCATTTTTTATTTTGTGCTATTATCTACATATAAAATATAAAAGAAAAAAGGCAGAAAGAAGGAAACAACTATGATTAAATTAAAGCGTGTTTACCTTGATGCTGAAGAAGAGGATGGCTTTCGGATACTCGTGGATAGGCTCTGGCCACGAGGGCTTTCAAAAGAAAAAGCACACTTGGATCTATGGTTGAAAGAAATTGCGCCTAGTAATGAAGCACGCAAAGCATTTGACCATGTACCAGAACGTTTTGCTTCATTTGCAAAGAAATATCAACAAGAATTATCTTTTGAAGAAGAAAAGACACGAGCTGTTTCCGAACTCACCCAACTTATGAAAGAACATCCAGTCGTTACTTTCGTTTATGGTGCAAAAAACGAGCACCAGAACCATGCCGTTGTGT
This sequence comes from Enterococcus sp. 2STP, assembly GCF_032465635.1. Lineage (NCBI taxonomy): Bacteria > Bacillati > Bacillota > Bacilli > Lactobacillales > Enterococcaceae > Enterococcus > Enterococcus sp. 2STP. Next base: position 2,292 of record NZ_JAWDJH010000024.1, on the reverse strand, counting down.
TAAAAGAATTTATCGAAAAGGAGGTGTACAAATGAAAATAGGGATCATTGGTGCCGGACCTAGAGGATTAAGTGTAGCAGAAAGGATTCTGTATAATAATCAGGGCAGACATTCTCTTGAACTTATTCTTTTTGATCCAGAAGGTCCAGGCGGTCGAGTTTGGCGGTTGAATCAGCCGCCAGAATTATTAATGAACTCTGTTTCTCAACAAGTGACGCTTTTTACAGACGAAACGTTGTCCAGTGGGGGAACGGTAATGCCGGGACCTAATTTGTTTCAATGGAGTAAAGGTCCTGCTAGAGATTATATCGAACAGACGGTAACCAAAAATAAGCAACTGTTTATAGAAGAAATTAACCGTCTGGAAAAAGATCAGCAATCTACTCGTTGCCTATATGGACTTTATCAACGCTGGTTTTTCACAAAGTTGCAAAAAGAATTTCCAGCTTCTACTCAGCTTGTCTATTCTTTAGTGAAAAAGGTCAGCAAAGAAAAAGACGGTTTCCTATTACAGACAGATCAGCAAAGCTATCCTGTCGATCAGCTCATTTTAGCGAGTGGTCATTGGGAAAACGATCAGACAGAAGAGGAAAGAGCCTGGGTAGACTATGCAAAGAAAAATGATTTACTGTATCAGCTTCCTTCTAATCCTGCAGATGTCGATCTTTCAAAGATACCGCCAAAAGAAAATGTCTTTCTAAGAGGGCTTGGTTTAAGCTTTTTTGATTATGTCGGATTGTTTACGGTATCAAGAGGAGGGCGCTTCGAAAACAAAAAGGGAAAACTAGTCTATCATCCATCTGGCAAGGAACCGATTGTATACAGCGGGTCAAGAAGAGGTCTGCCTTACTATCCTCGAGGGAGAAATCAAAAGCAAGGTGGAGCAATGGCATGGCCACGGCTACTTACAAAAGAAAACCTTGAGCAATGGCATCGATCGGGACTTTTGACTGGCGAAACATTTTTTGACTATCTGAAAAAAGACGCTGAGTTGTTTTATTACAAGAAAATCATCGAAGAACATCACTTGCCGATTTCAAGGAAAAATTTTGAGCATGATTTTCTTTCCCTCTCTTCAGAAGAGTGTCTTGGAAAGTATCCAGCATTACTTCCTTACAAATGGTCTTGGTCGTATCTAGAAACTCCTCTTACCTATCAGGATGAGTCCTTTGCAGAAGCTAGCCGAGTATTTATTGAAAGGCAGATAAAAGAAGCGGAAAAAGGCAATTGCACAGGGGCATTGACTTCGACATTTGATGCATTGAAAGACTGGCGTGATCCAATCCGGCAGGCTATTGAATGGCACGTTTTTTCTGCTAAGGAATACAAAGAAATACTGTGGGGATGGTTTACTCATCTAAACAGCTTTTTAACGATTGGTCCGCCAGTTATTCGGACGAAAGAGTTAGCAGCACTGATAGATGCGGGTATTTTTCATTTGATCGAACCGCCACTTGATATTCAGCAAAAGCAAAACCGTTATGTTATTTCTCTACAAGATAAAGAAATCAGCAGTCGCTATTTGATCGAAGCTCGTTTGCCACAAACAAGCTTTTCTCGTTCAAGTAATCCTGTCATAAAAAATTTGAAGGAAAATAAACTTGTTCGCCCTTTTTCGTTTTCAGATAATACAGGAAGTTATCATTCAGAAGCTATAGATGTTGAGCGAGGTACGAATCGCGTGATTGATGCTTCCGGGAAAATCCAGTCTGGCTTTTATTGCTATGGAATACCAGTTGAAGGTGTGGATTGGTTAACTGCAGCAGCAGCTAGACCTTATACAGATCCATGGAATTTGAGACAAGCAGATAAAATAGCACAACTTATATTGACTGACAAATAAAAATACGCATGATGACTTATCTGTTCTTTCACAAGTCTTCATGCGTATTTTTTAAATAATTATTAACGAGAAACGCGTTTGCGCATTGCTTTTTTACGATTTTCTTCGATCATTGCTTCTTTTTCGTCAATCGGATCGATCACTGTTTTTTTCACAGAAGCGACCAAACCAGCAACGGCAGCGGCTGTTGCCAAGCTACCTACTAATATTCCAGATACAAATTTTTTCATTGAATCCACCTCATTTATTATTTGTTATATCTATTATGGAACAAAAGAGAAAAAAAGGCTAGTTTTACGTTTGTTTGTAAACCTTTGCAAAAAATCCTTGAAAATGTTTACTAAATGTTTTATTATAAATTTACCAGATAAATTTACGAAATTTTACTTTCTTTTTTTCCAGCATAAAAGTAAACTTCGTTTTTTAAATTATATAGAATCAACAAACAC
>NZ_JAWDJH010000023.1:0-19557 GCF_032465635.1 Enterococcus sp. 2STP | reverse complement strand
CGATTGTTAAGCTCAATTTGTTTGCTAGCATATTGCTTGCTTGTTAAAAAATGTTTGTTGTCTTGAATTGAATCAAGACGCCCTACACATTTGGTTTGTCTTACTTTGTTCAGTTTTCAAAGGTCTAATCTTTTTGTTTCAACAACTCTTTAATCTTATCAGATTCAGAAGAGAATGTCAACAACTTTTTTGTTTATTTTTTCTAAATGTCTTTATCGCTCATTAGCAGCGACTTGATTATCATATCATTTCGATTGTTATTTGTCAATAACTTTTTTAAAGTTTTTTTCGATAAAATCAAGCTTTATAAGCTTTCTCATCTAAGCGACTTCGTTATTATAACATGATATCAAAAATGCGTCAACACTATTTTTTATAATTTTTAGCGACACCTTAAAGGAATCATTTAGAACAAATAATAATATAGCAATCTCTTTATAAAATTGCAATAGAAAATTTCCTATTTTTCTTTATTATTTTTAAAGACGAATATTAAAGTATTTTTATTGTTTTTTGTTCACCTAAAAGCTATTTACAATTTACCAACGAATGTTATTCTATTTTATTGTTCGCTAAATTTCTTTATAATGACCATTCCAAATTTCTTATCTGCTTGTATTTGGCTTCTTCTTTCTTAATGGATAATATAAAAAAACAAGCAAAGCACATGCTTTACTTGTCTTCTGTTTTTGCGATAGGAATAAAAATTCTAAAGATAGTCCCTTGCCCAACTACGCTTTCTGCTAAGATACGACCTTTGTAGTTTTCAACCAATTGTTTTGCGATAGACAATCCCAGACCATTTCCGCCCTTCGTTCTAGCCCTCGCTTTATCCACACGATAAAAACGATTGAAGATCTTATTAAGGTCTTCTTTGGGTATTCCTTCACCAAAGTCCTGTATAGCAATCTCAAATTCATTCAGAGTAGAAGAAATAGAGATATGGACTTCTTTTCGTGTAGTTGAATATTTTACTGCGTTATCCAATATGATAATAATTAATTGCTCAAAGTGATTACGATAAATTTGCAGGGTCACTTCTTTTGTCAAATCATCATCTAAAGTAATCACATAGTCTGGGTATAATATCTTGAAATTATTATAAACTTGATAGGTGACTTCTTTTCCTTTAGTTGTTTCATTTGCATAATGAACATCTACTTGTTCTGCTCTAGATAAGTCTAGCATCTCTTGAACTAAGCTTTTCATGCGGCTGATTTCTTGCATGCTGGCGCTTAATGATTCTTCCAATATTTCAGGATCATCTTTCCCCCAACGATTTAGCAGACTAAGATGCCCTTCAATGATTGCTACAGGAGTTCTTAACTCATGAGAGACGTCTTCCACGAACTGCTCTTGTTGTTCGATATACAAACGCATGCGGTCAAGCATCTCATTGAATATTTCAGCTAAATCTGCCAATTCATCATTCGTGTCGATTTCAGGCATGTGGATATCTGATTGCGGATCTTTACGTATAGTATCCATTGTATCTCTGAGTACCTTGAGTGGTTTCAAGAAGTAAGAAGATAAAAAGAAACCTAAAATACTACTTAAAATCAAAGAAACGACTTCTAAAACAATAAGAGTCAATAATAGCTTATTTCGGATATCATAGAAAGAAGATAATTCATAGAAGCTTTGCGCATAACCAATCTTTTCTCTTGTTCCTTTAGAATATATAGGCTGTATAGATAAAAAGCCAGTTTTCCCTTCTAGTGTAACAATCGTTGGCACTTTACGTGTTGTTTGGATCAAGTTTCGACTGTTTTCGTGAGTTTTGAAAATCAAGTTCTCATCTAAATCATACACATAAAGATCCATCGAAGGCTGCCCTAGCTCAGCTATAAAGGAATCAATCTTCATTAAGTTTCCTTCGACCAGTGAAGTATGATCTATGACCTCATCTCCGTCATTTGTCGCTTTTGTCAGATTACGATACGTATTCACTAATGTCAGTTCTTCATCCGAGTTAGCCAAACGAGAGGCTACTTCTGAAATCGTACGTTCTACATTGTTTCTTTCTTTTGCAACAATCAGATTGATAGATGATTTATAGGTAATGACCGCAAAAATTGTAAACACGACGAATATGAAGAAAGAACTCGCAAAGGCCCACTTGATTGTCAAGGAGGGCCCTTTCAGTTCTCTTTTTTCCGATTTTTTCGGCTTTATCACGAGCGCATCACATAACCTGTTCCGCGGACAGTTTGGATATAGCTTTCCTCCCCTGGAACGTCAATTTTATTGCGAAGATAACGAATATATACATCCACTACGTTTGTTTCAACTTCCGTTTCGTATCCCCACACTTTATTTAGTAAAACATCACGTGCTAATACCACGTTCACGTTTTCCATTAAAGTAAGTAGCAATTCGTATTCTCTTTTTGTTAGTTCAATTACTTCGTTTCCGCGACGTACGACACGGTTTTCTTTTTCGATAGTCAAATCACGATAAGTAATAGTGGTTTGTTTTGCCACATTTTTGTCACCTTCAATATCGATTCGACGCAACAATGCTCGAAGACGCGCTAATAGTTCTTCGATAGCAAATGGTTTGACAATGTAGTCATCTGCTCCATGGTCAAGTCCTGATACACGATCGATTACAGAATCTCTTGCAGTCATCATAATGATTGGTGTATTTTTGACTTGGCGTACGCGTCTGCAGACTTCTAAACCGTTCAATTCTGGAAGCATCAGGTCCAACAATATGGCATCCCACTCATTATTTAATGCCGCATCTAAACCAGTACGACCGTTGTAATGGACTTCTGCGTTATACCCTTCATGCTTCAACTCTAGCTCGACAAATCGAGCTAAGTTCTTTTCATCTTCAATGATTAGAATATTACTCATTTATTATTTTATCCTTTCTATCTACTGGCTTTTTAAAAACTCTATCATTATACCGATAATCTGCTTAAAAATCTATAGTCATTTTATCATGAATAGCAGTTTTAAAAAAGAGCTGAAGTCTACTCATAACAATCGACTTCAGCTCTTTCGTCCTCTTTTTATTTTCTCATTTCCTAACAGCCGAAAGACTATTATTCTTCATGGTACCATGAGTAATGGAAGATTCCTTCTTTGTCGACACGTTCATATGTGTGTGCGCCAAAGTAATCGCGCTGGGCTTGGATTATATTTGCAGGCAGACGTTCTGCTCTGTATGAATCGAAGTAAGCGATGGCTGATGAGAAAGTTGGTACAGGTACGCCAGCTTGGACAGCCAAGGCAACGACGTCTCGGACTGATTGCTGATATTTTTTCGTGATTTCAACGAAATAATCATCTAGCAATAAATTTTCGATCTCAGGATTTTTGTCATAAGCATCCGTGATTTTTTGCAAGAATCGAGCTCGGATGATACATCCAGCACGCCAGATTTTTGCGATTTCGCCAAATGGCAAATCCCAATCAAATTCTTTTGAAGCGACACGTAATTGAGCAAATCCTTGGGCATAACTCATGATTTTACTGAAATACAACGCTTCTCGGATTTTTTCGACCAATTCTTTTTTGTCTCCTGTGAACTCAAAATCGTTCGTACGAGACAAAATTTTACTTGCTTGTACGCGTTCTTCTTTATAAGCAGAAATGTAACGGGCAAATACAGATTCAGTAATCAATGGAAGTGGCACGCCTAAGTCAAGCGCACTTTGGCTTGTCCATTTACCTGTTCCTTTATTTCCAGCTGCATCAAGGATCACATCTACGACTGGTTTACCTGTACCTTCATCGTCTTTTCGAGTCAGGATGTCAGCTGTGATTTCGATCAGGTAGCTGTCTAATTCGCCTTGATTCCATTCTTTAAAGATATCAGCCATTTCTTCTACTGAAAGGTCTAAAATATTCTTCATCAAGTCATAAGATTCAGCAATCAGTTGCATATCTCCATACTCAATACCGTTGTGTACCATTTTCACATAGTGTCCGGCTCCATTTGGGCCAATATAGGTAACACATGGTGCTCCGTCTTCTGCTTTTGCAGAAATTTGCTCTAAGATTGGTGCAACTAGCTCATACGCTTCTTTTTGTCCACCAGGCATGATTGAAGGTCCTTTTAAAGCTCCTTCTTCACCGCCGGAAACGCCTGTACCGATAAAGTTAATACCAGAGTTGGCTAATTCTTCATTACGACGCATCGTATCTTTAAAGAATGTATTTCCTCCGTCAATCAGAATATCGCCTTTATCAAGGTGAGGAAGCAACTCTTGGATTGTTGCATCTGTTGCCGGTCCTGCTTTGACCATCAGAAGAATCCGACGTGGTTTTTCGATTGATTCTACAAATTCTTCGATTGTGTACGTTGCTTTGAAATTTTTATCTGGGTGTTCTTCTACTACAGCGGTTGTTTTAGCCCCTGTACGGTTGAATAAAGCCACTGAATAGCCGCGGCTTTCTATATTCAAGGCTAGATTTTTACCCATAACGGCCATACCGACAACGCCGATTTGTTGTTTTGACATATGAACTCCTCCTACATACGGGATTTCTCCCTAATCTCTTACATTATAGCTTAACACGGCTACATTGCAAACTAAAGAACAACATATTTTTTATTTACCGCTTATAAAAAAATAAACCTCAAGGCTCCATGGTTAGCCTTGAGGTTTTACATTTTCTAATTAAAATGTATTAAGCTTCTTTTGACATTACGTCCTTACCATCATAGTAACCACAATTTGCACATACGTGATGGCTTTTTTTCATTTCACCACAGTTTGGACATTCGTTTAATCCTTTGATTGTCAACTTGTAGTGTGTACGACGTTTTGCTTTTTTAGCTTTTGATGTTCTTCTAGCTGGTACTGCCATTTTGCTACACCTCCTTGTAAAGTCTTGCACCTATAATAGATACAATATATTCCAATCTTACTTGTTATCGTCGTTTTTTGATTCAGAATCAAAAAGTTCAGATAGTTTTGCAAGACGAGGATCAATTTTATTCTCGGCTTCTTCCATTTTTCTGCGTTGGTATTCTTCTTCGGAAACAACTTCCCAATCATTGCCTTTTGGAAGTTCTGTCGCTGCTTCCTCTTCTTTTGTCAATACCCGCATCGGAATCGCCAATAAGATGTTGTCTTCAATTGACTCTGCTAAATTCAATAACGGACCTTCAATCAGCAAAATCTCATCCGCAGACATTTGCTCATCTCTGCTTTGGAATTGTTCTTCTGTCATGAATACTTCGTCTACAGAAAAATCCATCGGCAGTTCAACAGGTTCTAGCGAACGTGTTGAAGGAACTGTCAAAGTCGTCTGCACAGTGTAATGAACGATATAGCCTTTCTTATCAACTGAGACCAAACCTTCGACTTCCACTGGCGCAACATCAAGTATTAAATTGTCTCGCTTCATGAGAGCGGCTTTCAAGTCGAGCGTCTCATGAAAAGTTAACGGTGTCTCCTGGTATTTTCTCAATTCCAATAAAGACCATTTCATTTTTCATCACTCCTAAGCAACAAAAGCAATTATACAGGGCAAAAACCATGTTGTCAATGAAATTTTCTTGACACCTTGCAGTTCATAAAAAAACAGAAATATCTTTAACAGAAAGCCTCTGTTTGCTATCATCTTCAGAATCATTTACAATAATCATTATTCTATCAAAGGAGCGGGTGATCTTTATGAACACGAAAGATATTGAATACTATGTCCAAATCGTCAAACAAAAAAACTTTACGAAAGTGGCTAATTATTTCCGTGTGAGCCAACCTACTATTACATATGCATTACAACGTCTTGAAAAAGAGTTTGACGCCATACTTATTACAAGAGATCGTTCGCATCACGAATTAATCGTCACACCTTCTGGAAAGCAGCTGTTTCTCCATGCACAAGCTATTCTCCAAGAGATTTCTACTGCAAGGGCTGAAATCACTCAGTTACAAAAGAAAAAGCTGCGTTTTGGCATGCCGCCTATTATCGGCAATGAGTACTTTCCAAAACTGTCAGGTTACTTTATCAAGCATGAATTGATGAATCAGATTGAAATCACCGATGGAGGCTCTCGGGACTTATATGGAATGATTCGTCAAGGGAGGATCGATTTAGCCGTATTAGGCTCAACACAGCCAATCGTAGATCAATATTTAGAAACAGAATTACTTTTGGATAAACGTTTCATGATCGTCGTTCCGCCTACTCACCCTCTGGCCCAGCAGAAGGCAGTCTCTTTCAAAGATATATCAGATGAACAGTTTGTGTTATTGAACGAACATTATGTCCACCCAGCAGCATTCACTAAACTTTCTAAACAAACACATACTCAACCAAAAGTTGTTTATCAAAGCAATGATTTGACGATTTTAAAGAGTATGATCCGTGAAAATGTTGGTATCGGTTTTTTGGCAGAGATTGCTGTCCATCCTGAAGATCATTTAGTTTGCCTGCCACTTTCAGATGAAGTTCAGCCTCGCTTCTTGATTTCATTGGCAAAACGAACACAACACCTTGTCACACCGCTTCAAGAACAAGTAGTCCAAGTCATCCATGAATTCGTTACAGCACAAAAAAACAGCTCTTCGTAAATGAAGAGCTGTTTTTATTTTGTATTAAGCTAAATTAGATAGCTGTTGTTTCGCCACGGTAAACGATGCCGCGACGTGAATCAACAGTAATCAATTCGCCATCAGTAATTGTTGTTGTTGCGCCTTTAGCACCAACGATTACAGGAATATCTTGTGCAATTCCTACAACTGCAGCGTGAGAAGTCAATCCGCCTTCTTCAACGATAACAGCAGCTGCTTTTTCGATTGCAGGCATGTATTCTTTGTCAGTTGATGGTACAACTAGAACCATTCCGTCTTTTGCTTTTTTTACAGCTTCTTCAGCAGATGAAGCAATAACTGCATTGGCAACGACAGATTTTTGTCCAACGCCTTGAGCTTCTAATAATTTAGAACCAATCATTTGAATTTTCATCACGTTAGTTGTTCCGCGTTCGCCAACTGGTACACCAGCAGTGATCAAGATTAAATCGCCTTCTGATGCGAAACCTAATTCAACAGCTTTTTTAGCTGCTAGTTCAAACATTTCATCAGTTGTTGATGGTTTTTCAGCAACTGTTGGGTAAACACCCCAGTTTAACATCAAACCGCGTTTTGTGCGTTCGTCAAAAGTAACAGCCAAGATATCTGCATCTGGGCGATATTTTGAAATCATTTTTGCAGTGTAGCCTGATTCAGTTGCAGCAACGATTGTTTTGACGCCTAGATTTTTTGCAGCACGAGCTACAGATAAACCGATTGTTTCAGTTACATCTGTTTTATCGAATTCGTTCAATTGGAATGTACCTAATTCTGATAATGCATTTTCAGCTTCTTGGTCGATACGTGCCATTGTTGAAACAGCTTCAACTGGGTAGTCTCCGTTTGCAGATTCACCAGATAACATTGTTGCATCTGTTCCGTCAAATACAGCATTGGCAACGTCAGAAGCTTCCGCACGTGTTGGACGTGGGTTTTCTTGCATTGATTCTAACATTTGTGTAGCAGTGATAACTGGGATACCAGCAGCGTTACATTTTTTGATGATACGTTTTTGAACCATTGGTACTAGTTCAGCTGGGATTTCCACACCCATATCTCCACGGGCAATCATAACACCGTCAGAAACTTTGATGATTTCGTCAATGTTGTCGATACCTTCTTGAGATTCGATTTTAGGGAAGATTTGAACATGAGTCATGTCTTTTTCTTCTAAAATTTCGCGAATATCTAGAACGTCTTGTGCTTTACGTACAAAACTTGCAGCGATAAAGTCGATATCGTTGTCTAAACCAAAACGAATATCGTCCGCATCTTTTGGAGTAATACCTGGCAAACTGATAGAAACGCCTGGTGCATTTACCCCTTTACGTGATCCTAGCATACCTGCATTTTTAACTTCTACGACTAATTCACGGTTTGCTTCGTCTTTTTCAATGATTTCCATGTCGATCAAGCCATCATCGAATAAAACGTGTCCGCCTACGTGAACATCGTCAAATAATCCTGGGTAAGTAACCGCGATTTTTTCTTTTGAACCTACATGTTCAGGATCCATAGAGATGCGTGTTTGATCTCCTACTTCAAATTTAATGTATCCTGCACGACCAAAATCAGCTTCTGTTGTGCCTTGAACAGTTGTACGGATTTCAGCTCCTTTTGTATCTAAAAGAATACCGACATCTTTTCCTGTCTTTTTAACTGCTTCACGGACCATAGTCATACGTGATAATTGTTCTTCATGGTCACCATGAGAAAAGTTAAAGCGGAAGACATTTGCCCCAGATTCAATCAATTGAGAAATAATTTCTACTGAGTTACTTGCTGGTCCTAATGTACTAACGATTTTGGTTTTTTTCATTTAAAAAACTCTCCCATTCAATTTTGTTTATTTAAAGCTGTACACAGCTTAAATAGCTTGGTTTCTTTCACTCTTAAAATGAAAGTGAATTATTTAGATCATATAATGATAAGTCTGGTTTATGCTTGTTGTTTTCTAGTGTATCAATGATGTCAGCTGCAACGATTTCGTTGTCGTGGATACCGACACATAATCCACCTTTTCCTTCTTGAAGCAATTCGACAGCGTAAGCACCGAATTTACTTGCTAAGACGCGGTCGCGTGCGCTTGGTGCTCCACCACGGACAACGTGTCCCAAGATAGATACACGTGTATGATAGTCGCCAAATTCTGAAAGTTTTTCAGCGAATTCATTTCCGCCCATTACACCTTCAGCCAAGATGATCAAGCAATGTTTCTTCCCACGATCACGGCCTTCTTGGATTTTTTTAGCAACTGAAGCCATATCAAAATCATGTTCTGGGATGATGATTTCATCTGCTCCGCCAGCTACACCTGACCATAAAGCGATGTCACCTGCATTGCGTCCCATTACTTCGATAACGAATGTACGAACATGAGAAGTCGCTGTGTCACGAATACGGTCAATTGATTCTAGCACTGTATTGATTGCTGTATCAAAACCGATCGTGAAGTCAGTACCAGGAATATCATTATCGATTGTTCCAGGAATACCTACTGCTGGGAATCCACGTTTTGTCAAAGCCATTGCGCCATGATAAGAACCGTCTCCCCCGATAACCACTAGACCTTCGATCCCGAATTTTTTCAATTGTTCGATTCCTTTTAATTGACCTTCTTCAGTTGCAAATTCTGGATAACGTGCAGAATACAAGAATGTACCACCACGTTGGATCTTGTCACCTACATCTGCCACATCAAGACGACGAATATCTCCAGCAACTAAACCGGCAAACCCATAATTGATCCCGTATACTTCCAGTCCTTCGTAAATACCTTTACGAACAACGGCACGAACAGCTGCATTCATTCCAGGTGCGTCTCCGCCACTGGTCAAAATTCCGATGCGTTTCATAATAAACATTCACCTCATTAAAATACTTTATCCTAAGTATAACTTAGGTTTACAACCATTTTTGCGTTAACCACGACTAACATTCTAACATTATTTTTCTCGCTTGTCTTGATTTACGGATAAAAAAATGAAAAAAAATGAAAGCAAGTAGTATTTTTTACCGTAAGTTATTTGAAAACCACATTATCTTCGCCAAGTAGAGAAACAAGTTGCCCCTTTATACTCTTGCTGTCATCCACCCAATAAGCATCCGACAGAACAACTTTTCGTTGTGTTTTTTCGTGGTACATAATTACTGGAATATATCCTGGGTGTTTCTGAAAAATCCCTTGTAATTGTTTCATTATCTCAGGATCTTCCCGTTCTTCTGTAATACGCAAATAGCACGTTTGTGAAGGATACTGTGTTTCTAACTGACGAGGATCAGCAAAGCTTTCTCCAATCAATTGTAGTTCCTGGTTATATTTGCTGATTTCGCTACGCCCTTGAACAAAGATCACTTGATCAACTGCAAACAGGTTACGATATTTTCGATAAAGAGTTGGAAAAACCGTGACAGAAATTTCTCCGCTACTATCGGTTCCTTCCACGAAGGCCATCAGTTCGCCTTTTTTTGTCCGAATCTCTCTAACTTCCTTTATCATCAATAGTAAATTGACTGGTTGATTAGGAACGATATCTGTAATCAGCTGAACCTGTTTAGCTAAACGAAGCCGGTCAAACCCTTCTGCAGGATGACCTGACAAATAAACACCTAAGTATTCCTCTTCCAGCTTCAGTCGTTCTTCTAGTGTATAGTCAGCGACTTCTTCTTCTTTTAATGCCATGATTCCTAGCAAATCTAGACTGCCACCACTGTAAACGATATTTTGGATTTTTCCTTCTAGATCAAGCATCAATTGTTTCCTGTTAGGAGATAATTCATCAAAAACGCCTACTGCTGTCAGTGATTGCAGCAACTCTAATTTCAGCCACCGCTTATCGATCCGTATGAGGAATTGATCTACTGACTTGAACGGGCCATTTTGTTTTCTTTCATTCAATACATCTTCTACAAAATCACGTCGGATGCCTTTTATCGCTGTCAGCCCGAATCTGATTTCTTCCTTATTGACCAACTCAAAACTATAATTGCTTTGATTGATGGATGGTGAAGAAAGTTTGAGTTTATTTTTACGTGCTTCAGCAATATATTCTTTCAATTTCGTTGTGTTATGCCGAACAGAATTCATTAGACTAGTGAAGAAAGCCCCTGGATGATGAGCCTTTAGATAGGCCATTTGGAATCCCACGAAGGAATAAGCAAATGCATGCGACCGATTGAATCCATAGTTTGCAAATTTTTCAATATATTCATATACAGTCACTGCTGTTTTTTCCGAATATCCTTGTTGTAATGCTCCTGATACAAAATGCGACTTTTCTTCATCTAATACGTCTTTTTTCTTTTTACTAACTGCCCGCCTCAAAATATCTGACTGTCCTAATGTAAATCCAGCCATAGTCGAGGCGATCTGCATGATTTGTTCCTGATAGACAATCACCCCGTATGTGTTTTTCAAAATCGGGATCAGTGAATCATCGGGGTAGCGAATAGCTTCTTTTCCTTTTTTTCTGGCAATGAAGGTATCGATATTTTGCATAGGACCTGGACGATACAACGCATTGACTGCGGCAATATCTTCGATGTTTTCTGGTCCTAATCTTCGTAAAACGTTTCGAATACCAGCAGATTCAAATTGAAATACTCCTGAGGTTTCGCCTCGTTGAAACAAGAGTAGCGTTTTTGCATCATTTAATGGAATCTCTTTTAATCGGATTTCCTGCCCTTCTACTCGCTTAACAGCCTTTAAAGTAAAATCAATAATCGATAAATTGCGTAGTCCTAGAAAGTCCATTTTCAAAAGACCGATGGCTTCTACCTCATTCATCGTATACTGGGTCAGAAAAGCTTCATCAGAACCGCGTTGGAGCGGTACTAATTCAAGTAGATTCCTATCGCTGATAACTACCCCTGCTGCGTGAGTCGAAACGTGTCTTGGCAATCCTTCTAAAATCACTGCGGTTTTGAATAAAAGCTGGTTTTTTTCGCTTGCCTGAACTAATTCTACTAGTTGACGCGATGTTTTATAGGCTTGGGTCAATGTGATTTTCAGCTGGTTTGGTATTGCTTTTGACCAGCGGTTTGCTTCACTTTGTGACAGACCAAACACTCTAGCGGCATCTCTAAGAACCATTTTTGCAGCCATTGTACCAAATGTCGCGATTTGCGCCATGTGATATTGTCCATACTTTTCTCGAACATAATTCAATACTTCCTCACGTCGGTTGTCAGGAATATCCAAATCAATATCCGGCATCGTAAAACGTTCAGGATTTAAAAATCGTTCGAATAGCAAGTCATACTCTAATGGATCCACATCTGTGATTTCTAACACATAGGCTACTAATGAACCAGCAGCAGAACCACGGCCTGCACCGGTAACGATTTTATTTCTATGAGCAAAAGCCATTACATCCCATACGATCAGGAAATAATCATCGAATCCCATTTGATGGATGACAGATAACTCATAGTCCAAACGTTCTCGGTACTCCTTTGTATAATCAACGATCCGATGTTCTACTTGCGAGTAGCATAGCTCTCTTAAATATTCTCCAGCTTGTTTTCCTTGAGGGACAGGATAGTGTGGGAGTAATTTCTGATGAAACTGAAATTCAAATGAAATCGATTCGGCTAAGCGCTGAGCACCTATTACAGCTTGTGAAAGGCCTGCTTCTTCGAATCGTTTGATCATTTCTTGTTCTGAAAGCAGGTAACCATTTGCTGATGGTAAAGGTGCAGATAAACTTTCTAAAGGCATCTGACTTCCCTCTTTGATATGCTTCATCACTTCAAGCGCAAAAAGGTCTTCTTGCTGTAAACTAGCGATTGGATGCAATGCACAAAGCGGATAATTTTCTTTTGTCACATACTGATACCATTCAGGCAATTGATCAGGCGTATTTTCTGACAATCCGATATAAAAATCTTTAGCGAAAACATTTTCAAGCAAAAACTGCCAATGACTGAAAAAATGTTCCTCTTTATTGAAAGCCTCAGAAACAGAATGATTTGCCGGAACGACAAACACTAGATGGTCGGTTTCTATCATATCATCAAGTGCCATTTTTTCTTGGATCATTTTTCGACTGGAAAGTTTCATCAGCTGCTGATAACCTGTCTCATCTTTTGCGTACGCAAGCAAACCATAATTTTTTTCTTCATAAGTATAACTAAGATGTAATCCAATGATTGGCTGTATTCCTTCTTCTACACAAATACGATAGAATTCAGGTGCACCGTATAAGACATCTTTATCCGTTATGGCTAATGAAGTGTAGCCTTGTTTTTTTGCTTCTTGTACATATTCTCGAATACGGATCGTACTTTGTAAAAGAGAATAAGAAGTAATTGTATAAAGTTGTGGGAAAAACATCTTGCATTCCGCCTTTTTTTTCGTTAAAATTCACTAGCGTTAAAAGGTCTGATCCTTTTACTTTCATTAAATAACAAGTGCTGAAGTTGATTGTTCTACTTCATTTGCTTGCTTCTAGTCTGTAGGAATGAGTTCTTTCACAAGAACTCGAATTTTATTGAGATTTAGTCTCGTTTCTTTACATTCAAAGAAAATCTGGTAAAATTAAGATAGAAAAGAGGTGTTCTTTATGCGATATATCGTTACATTATTCTGGGCTGTCGTTCTAGGTCAAGTAGTCGGTTATATTGGTGCTGCATTAACAAGCGGAACATATGATTTTACTTTGACAACAATCATTTCATTAATTGCGGGTGTCATTATCCTTTTGATTGGTGCAGTTGCGCCAAGAAAAGAAACCTCTGCCCATTCGTAAAAAACCAGCCAAGAGCTTGAGATATCTCAAGCTCTTTTTTATTTCCAATTTTCACCACTATTATAATCTACTGCGAAGAACTTTACGAAAATTGAATAGAGAAAGAAGAATATTTGACAGGACGAATAAACTTGTCACAATAAAAACAGCACTGTAATTATAAGCATGCGCAACTGTCGACCCCAGCATTGGTCCTAGAACCTGTCCAAAGTTACTGAACATCTGATTATAGCTATAGATTCGGCTAACCCCTTCTTGTGGCGTGATCTTACTGATCAGTGTATTGACAGAAGGCATCAAAGCACCAGTTGAAAAGCCTAAAATAAAACGAAGTATACCTAATTGGAGTGGTGTCGTGACAAACGCCATGGGCAAATAACAGCAAAATGATAAGATGAGTCCGCCAATTAAAACTTTTTGATTCCCAATCTTATCCCCTAGTTTTCCTAGTTTTGGTGAAGAAAAGACTGCAGAAACACCAGCTATCGAAACAATCAAGCCGCTGACAAACAGGATATTTTCTGTACTTCCGCTTAATTCACGAATATATAAGGTCAAAATAGGGCTGATCGTAGTGATCCCTATCTGTAAAATCAAGGTCGTGATGAAGAGACCAATCAAAATAGAGAGATGATCCATTTTTGAAAAAATTTCTTTGGTGCTTATCAGATCTTTTTTCTCGATTGGATGGAAATCTTCTTTGACTAAGAAGATGGTCAGCACCGTTGTGATCATCAACAAAGCCCCTGTGATCAAGAATACATTTTCCATACCAAACCACTGAGCCAATGCACCGCCCATTGAAGGTCCGATCAGATTCCCAGCAATCGCTCCGGTGGATAATGTTCCTAACGCCCATCCGCTCTTTTCTCTAGGCGCTTGTGAAGCAATCATTGCTGTTGCATTTGGAATATACCCAGACAAAATCCCGTTCCAAAAACGCATGATCAAAAGCCAATACGCGTTCGGCACAAAAGCTAAAGAACCCATCGTCAACGTCATCCCAGCTGCTGCACGGATCATCATGAGTTTTCGACCTTTTCGATCAGCTAGATTTCCCCAGATTGGTGCAACCACGGCAGATGCAAAAGCAGTAACAGAGATTGCTAGTCCCGAAAACAATTCGATTTGATCTTTTGGTGTTCCTAGTTGCTCAACATAAACTGGTATGAATGGCATAACTAAACTAATACTTGCACCAGTGAAAAAACAACCAATCCACGCAATCACTAAATTTTTTCTCCAATTAATCTCCATCTATCATCCCTCTTTCGTCTCTTTTATCATACCTATTTTCGAATAAACAAGCAACGATCTCGCTAGTAAAAAGAGAAAAATCCCGCAAAGATCATTTTATATGTAACGTTCTTTTTATGTAAAACAAAAAGAGACCAGAACAAATGCTGTTCCAATCCCTTCTCTTTATTTAAATCGTTGCTAGAATGATGAAGTTGATGATGAATAAAATATCAACAATCCACAAAGCAACAGAAACTTCATTGAATTTTCCTTTGATTACTTTGACAATTGTATAGAAAATAAATCCTGCTGCAATCCCATAAGAAATGCTATAGCACAATCCCATAAAGATCGATGCAAAGAAGGCTGGTAAAGCTTCTTCCATATCTAGCCATTTGATGTCTGCAAAAGAAGCCATCATCATTACCCCGACCAAAATCAGTGCTGGCGCAGTTGCTTGATTTGGTACGATAGCGATCAGCGGGGAGAACAAACTACTTAATGCGAATAGCACTGCCACTACTACTGAAGTCAAACCAGTACGTCCACCGGCCCCGATCCCAGCTGCAGATTCGACATAAGTTGTTGTATTCGATGTACCAAAGATAGCACCTACGGAAGTAGCGATTGCATCGGCAAATAGCGCTTTATCCATTTTTGTTTTGAACCCGCGACCATCTTCCAATGCGATCTCGTCCTCTTTTGAGAAAATACCTGTGCGGCGTCCTGTACCGATAAATGTTCCGATCGTATCGAATGTATCAGATAAACTGAATGCGATGATTGTCATCAATACTTGAGGGATCTTGGAAGAATCACTGAATAAAGATTGCATTCCTTCAGAACCAAATGCTGCACCGAACGTTGTTCCTAATTCTTTAAATGAATTGCCTAACGAATTCGTTTGCCAATCAATGGAACTTAAATCAACAACACCCATAAAAATCCCAAGGACTGTGGTCGCTACGATACCGATAAGAATAGCACCACGGACGTTTTTTACAACTAAAATGGCTGTCAGTACCAAACCAATCACGGCTAACAAGATAGGTGCGTTGTCAAAATTGGCTAACGCGGGAACGATTCCGCCATTTATCGTAACATTTGTTGCTTTTCCACCTTCAACGACAGAACTCGAAATAGCAGATTGGTCTGCTGAAAAAGATAAGAATCCTGCATTTTTGATCCCGACATACGCAACGAAAATACCGATCCCGCCACCAATCGCATGTTGAAGACTTTCAGGAATCGCCCGAATGATCATCTTTCGGATATTTGTAACAGTAATAAAAATGTTGATTAATCCGCAAATAAAAACCATTGCCAGGGCTTGTTGCCAAGAATAGCCAAGCCCGAAAACGACCGTAAAAGTGAAAAATGCGTTCAATCCCATACCAGGTGCCTGAGCATATGGGACATTCGCGAACAATCCCATGACTAGCGTACCAATGATTGATGCAATGATTGTGGCTAGAAATACTGCTTGGAACGGCATACCTGATGCTGATAAAATCGTCGGATTTACGAATAAGATATAACTCATGGCAAAGAATGTCGTTACTCCCGCCATTATTTCAGTTGATACATTTGTATTGTTTTTCTTTAAACCGAAAAACTTTTCCATAAAAAGTTCCACTCCCTGAATTTTTTTCTGATGGAAAACTATAATAATAATAAATATGCAAAATATGGCAAATCCATCGAACAATTTCAAATTATATAGACGTTTCATTCGTTTTTCAACGTTTTTTTAACAAAAAAACCGAAAACAATACTTAATGTTCGTGTTTAGCTCGTATTCATTTATTTACATAGCCATAACTGTATTTTTTGTTAGGAATAACTGATTGCTCTTGTTAATTACCTAAAATATGCTAGACTAAAACAAATGCTAGTTGAGGAAGGAAGGACCTTTATTGAATAAAAAATTAATTGCCATCGATCTGGACGGAACCACCCTCAATCAAGATTCGATGATTACCTCTAAAACAAAAGAGACCCTTAAAAAAGCAATCAATGCTGGTCATCATGTCAGTATCGCTACTGGACGCCCATTTCGAATGAGCCATCAATTTTACCAACAATTAGAGTTAACAACACCAATGGTTAATTTTAATGGTGCATTGGTGCATATCCCTAATCAACATTGGGATGGCGAAAGAGAAACGTTGATTAATCGTGAAATTGCTTTTGAAATCTTATCGCAAAAAAAACAATTGAATCTAGACTTTATCGCTGCTGAAAATCGGGATACTTTTTTTATCGACAGCTTTGACTTCTTTGATGAAAAAATTTTTGCTTCTTCACGTCCTGGAGAAAAAAACTTGCTTTCTCCTAAAAATCTGACGACAAATCCTACATCTTTGCTTGTCCGAACAGACAAGCGTTTTGCAGAAGCTGTATCTGCTGAATTAACACGTCAATTTGGCAGTTATGTGGATGTTCGTACATGGGGCGGTCCCACGGCGATCTTAGAGATTGTTTCAAAAGGAATCCAAAAAGCAAAAGGTGTGCAAGAGATTGCTAACTACCTATCGATCGATCAACAAGACGTGATTGCTTTTGGTGATGAGCATAACGATTTGGAACTGTTGGATTATGCAGGCTGGGGAGTGGCTATGGCTAATGGTACTGATCAGCTCAAAGGCATCGCAAATGATGTCACTCCTTTGAGTAATCAAGAAGACGGTTTAGCTGTTTACCTGGAAAAATTACTTAAACTACAATAGAGAATTAGATTCCGCAAAAAAAGGTTGTGACAATTTTTGTCACAACCTTTTTTGCCGAGTAAACGGTGTTCAAAAGCCAGTTTCTCGGTATGAAGTCAATTTTAAGCAAAAATGTGAGAAGCTATTTTCACAAAATTTTTCTTCATACTCGAAACTAAGCGGCTTTTTCACGACCTCTTTTTTATTTTGCCATGAACATATCATAATACGCGTCCATTATTTCTTTAGCAATCGTCAAGTTCATGTGGTCTTGTTCATCTAATAAGTTCGGCAAGACAACACTGATTGCAATTTCCGGATTGTCTGTTGGTCCGTATGCCACAATATTACTATTGACTGTCGTAATATCTGGGTGACCTTCCGCAACCGTTTCTGCAGTCCCTGTTTTTGCAGAAAGGTCCATTTTCGCACTGGCTAATGGTTTAGCTGTTGTGTAAGGGTCGGTACCATGAACAACCTGATGGAATCCTTCACGGAGGATTGCCATATTTTCTGCAGATATATTGACCGTATTTTCTACTGTCGTGCCAATTTCTTTTTTCACTTCACCCAAATTCCCATTTTCGTCATTGCCATAGATTGCTTTGACTAGGTGAGGCTGTACTCGTTTCCCGCCATTAGCGACTGTTGAAGCATATTGAGCTAATTGGATCGGTGTATATGTGTCAAACTGTCCAAATGCCAAATCGGTAAAGTTACCTGGAGTATACCATTCTTTGCCATTATCCGCATTGAACTTCTTCATATACTCAACAGAGCGTGAAATCCCAGGAGATTCATTCGGCAAATCGATCCCAGTCGTTGTACCAAGACCAAACTCTTTGAAAGAGTCTCTCAATTGTTGATAAGCTTTAGCTTCTTCGTCTAAACTAGGTAGTCCCATTCCAGGAGTATAGTCTAGCCCTAGCATCTTTAATGCCACTTTGATCATATACGTATTAGAAGACAATTCCAATGCTTTGACTGCATCAAGAGCAACTTGTCCGTTTCGGTTAAAGACAGAGCTTTTTTCTGAAGCACCTTGTAGACGAATCGGTTCATCAATCAACACTTGATTTCCGCTGATCGCGTTACTTGCCCAACCTGCTGTCAAAGTACCGGCCTTGACTACAGACCCTGGAGCAAAAGCGCTAGTGATTGTGCCCAAAGCATTCTCGGTGATTTCCTTGGAACCTTGCTCATGACTGAAACCAGTCATGGCTAACACTTCTCCTGTCTGAGGATTCATGGCTACTGCATAAGCACCAGGCGAGTACTGTGCTTTACCGTTATTGATCAATGTTTGATAATTTCTTTTTAAGATTTCTTCTACTTTCGATTGGAATTCTGCATTCATCGATAACATTAAATTAGAACCTTTTTCCCCAGAGAAGATTTCTTTTTGATTCGAAACATTGCCTTCATTATCAAGAGAAACTTCATATTGGGTTTTGGTTCCTTGTAGGACATCTTCATATTGTTTTTCCAAATAACTTTGTCCCACACGATCATTTCGAGAATACCCTTTTGCTAAATACTTCTCTGCTTCATCTGCCGGAAGACCTTGTTTTTCAGTCGTCACACTACCTAAAATACTTTTCAGTGAATCTGCTGCGTTATATTCGCGTGTCCAGTCTGTGCCTGTCGAAACTCCTGGAAGCTCAGAAGCACGTTCCGCCACAACAGCTAATTCTTGGTCAGTAACACCAGAGTTCTTGATATAGACCGTGTTTAATTCATATGCACTGTTCATCCGTTTAAAGATGGTAGCGATCTTTAATTGTTCCTCGTTTAAGTTGATCTCATCATCTGTTACTTTATTGACCATCGCGCTGTATTGTTCGCTGTTTCCTAATTGCTTTTCTTTTGCCGAAAGTCTTTTTGTGGCTTCCTTCAAATGTTCCGGATCAGCCAGCCAAAAATCTTTTTTATCTCTATCTGTCAGATTTTCATCTGCCGGCACATCAATCAGAGAGTTCAGCTTCGTTGCGATTTCAAGTAGGTCTTTAGCCGTCACTTGTGTGCCCCTCGTATAGGTGATTGCCTGATTCGCTTTATTTGTGACTAACGCTTTTCCTGTGGAATCGTAGATCATTCCGCGAGGGGTACTTTCTTGGACTGTAATCGTAGAAGTAGATTTCACTCGCGCTTCCATCTCTTCACCATTCACGATCTGCAAATAGCCCAATCGAGCAATCAACGCAACAAATAACGTAAATATAATGAAAAAAAGAAAATTTAAGCGAAAAGGAACATGCGACCGGCGAAACGTTTTGTTTTTAGGCTCTTGTGCCCCTTTTCTTATTTTTTCTATCCAAGAAGT
>NZ_JAWDJH010000022.1:0-81581 GCF_032465635.1 Enterococcus sp. 2STP | reverse complement strand
GAAAAAAAAACATTAAATTACAGGTTTTTAATTTATTTGACGTACTTATAAATACTCTTTATAATGAAGGCTATGATCAGACTTTAGAAAGGTCGTGAGTGCTTTGACCACAGGAATTGTAAAATGGTTTGACAACAAAAAAGGATACGGCTTTATCAGTTATGATGACACAGAAGAAATTTTTGTACATTTTACTGCGATTGAAGAAGAGGGATTCAAAACTTTGGAAGAAAATCAAGTGGTCGAATTTGAGATCATCGAGGGGAATCGAGGAACACAAGCTGCCCATGTCAAGAAAGGCAGTGTTCAGACTTCCGAATCCAGTATACATTGATTTAGATAATCAAATAGAGTGAGACGCTTAACGGGTTGATCCGTACGTCTCACTCTTTTCTTTTCCTACAAAGATTCATTTCTTCAGGGCCTATTTTTTAAAATTAACTTTTTCTATTTTTCGTATATGGGATATTATTTCTTTGCTGTTGAGAAGATGGTTCTACTTTAGGCCCGTTTTTTTCAAGATGATCAAAAAGAACCACTTGATCTTTTTTTCGCATCATAAAAACAGATGGGTCTTTCTCATTTTGCAATGTCATTTGTACTCCTGTATTAGTCGGTGTCAAAGAC
Source organism: Enterococcus sp. 2STP (assembly GCF_032465635.1). Classification (NCBI taxonomy): domain Bacteria; kingdom Bacillati; phylum Bacillota; class Bacilli; order Lactobacillales; family Enterococcaceae; genus Enterococcus; species Enterococcus sp. 2STP. Next base: position 80,954 of record NZ_JAWDJH010000022.1, on the reverse strand, counting down.
CGAATCTGACCGACAGTTATTTCCCGATCTTTCCAAAAAGCAGCATAGCGTATGATGACCGAGTTGGATTTTAAAATAAAAGAACGCCGCCATCCTAGAAATAGAAAAACAAGAAAAACACCTAAAACAACATTGCTTTTCCAATAGGGACCCGTGTTTTCTAAAGAAAGAATCAGACTAAAAAACAGAATGATCAAGGTCAATGACCAATAGATGATCGTATGTGCCAGTTCAGGCTGCCATCGAATATTTTTTTTCATTCTCTAACCTCTCACCGATTCAGTAATGATATAATCTTACCATAACATTAATTTGAACAAAAAGGAGAATCTCTTTTTATGTTAAAAGTATACATTGATGCCTCTACAAAAGGCAACCCTGGACCTAGCGGAGGAGGGATCTTGATTGTCTATCAAGGTAAACAAGAACAGCTATCTATTCCCCTTTCCGTAGGGACAAACCATCAAGCAGAGTTCGAAGTCTTTTTAAAAACTTTAGAATTTCTAAAGAATAAAGATTTACAGAATGAAACGATTTTCTGTTTTTCAGACAGCAAAACACTGGTTTCTACAGTCGATAAAAACACAACGAAAAACGAGCTTTTCCTTCCCTATCTCCAAAAAATCAAAGAACTTCTGCCCGACTTTTCCTTGTTGATCCTACAATGGTTGCCCGAAAACAAAAACAAAGGGGCAGATAACCTCGCACGACAAGCCCTACAAAAACAATTAAAAGAAAGATAGACTCTTTGAAGAAAAAACTTTAAAGAGTCTTTTTAGTATCTTATCTTTAATACAAAAGATAATTGTGATCAAACGTGATTTCCAAATGATAATCTCCGATTTTCTCTTCTATTTGAATACGTAAAATTCTTTCGAGTTCTGTATCATCAAATTGGAATTTTTCAGGAACAACTACATCAAACTGCAGCGTTTTCCCTTGATGGATGACTCTAAAATCATGTATATCGAGCCCTCTACCTGTTTCAAGAAGGATTTGCTTTAATTGATGCAAGATATTATAGTATTTTTCGTTATCAACAGGCATTGGGTCCAAGTGACAGACGAGTTCCACATCCAAAGACTTTTTAAAGTCTTTTTCTATCAAGTCAATAATCTTATGTGCTTCATTCAAGTTCATTGATTCATTTACTTCGATGTGGACTGATGCAAAGCGTTTATTGGGTCCATAGTTATGCACCAACAAATCATGATAGCCAAGTATATCGTTGCAAGCATTCAAGTGCTCTTCCATTTCTTCAATCTCTGCTGACGTTGGGCGACTACCTAATAGCTCATATACAAAATTCCGAAGCATCGTCAATCCACTATAAAGGATATATAATGCTAAAGCAAAACCGATATATCCATCGATACGCCATCCAGTTACCCATTCGATTGCTGCTGAAAGCAATACAGCCAGTGTAGTAAAGACATCATTATAACTATCTGTTGCTGTAGCTCTCAATGTTTCAGAATCAATGGATCGTGCAATAACCTGGTACATTTTTCCTTGTGCAAATTTCAAAAAGATGGAAATGATTAGGACAAAAAAGACGATGGGTGCTAAAGAGACATTTTCTGGATGGATGATTTTTTCAACAGATGACTCTAAAAATTGAAATCCTACATAAGTAATGATGATTGAAACAAATAACCCACTGATATATTCGAAACGTTCATGTCCATAAGGATGTTCCTGATCCGCTGGCTTTGCAGCAATTTTAAATCCAATCAAAGTCAATATGGATGAAGCAGTGTCTGATAGACTATTCACTGCATCAGCCATAATGGAGACACTCCCTGAAAAAAGCCCGATCATTAGCTTAGAGACAAACAAGATCAGATTCGTAACCAATCCTAATATGCCAGCTAATACTCCTTTTTTTGTCCGCTGTTGCGGTATTTGTTTCTTTTTTTCTTCTTGTTTCTTAACCAAGTTTTTTACCCCTTCTAGTTTGCTTGTTGCTCAGGTAAAAAGATGGAGAGGACAATTCCTCTCTTCCTTTTTCTATCTATCATGCGTCCTATTATTCATTCAAAGATGGCCATTATTCTGGTTTTAATGGTGTTGCTGCAAATAACGCTTTTGCTAGTAATGGTGTTATGATTCCCGCTCCTATTGCTTCGGGTATCCCATTGATTGCTGCAACTCCTGCTAAGGTTTTAAATAAAAGAGCAGAATCTACACCATAGGCATCTGCCGTTGCACCTGTATAAAATAATCCCATGAATCCTAACACTAAGACTGTATTGACCAATGAACCTAATACTCCTGCAAAGATCGAGCTGATTGTTATTGATTTATTTTTTTGATAAATCCAGTGGAAAACCAAACCAGCTACTAAGCCAACAAGTACTCTGGGAACTACCGAAATAATCGGGTTCGTGAATACCAATGTATCAAATGGCGTTGTCGGCATGGCGTAGGCACGGACAATTGTAGCAATTCCCCAAAACAGGCCAATTACCATACCATCTTTTGGACCCAATACTACTGCGGCAATAATTACTGTAATATGAATAATCGTTAAACTGATGAACCCTAATGGAATAAAGCCAAGCCAAGGTACCATAGCTTGTACGATGATGATTGCTAATAAGATAGCACGTAAGACTAGTCGAAAGGTTTTATTTCTGCTATTCATTGTTTTCACCCCTTTTTATTTATACTAATCGTAAAAATTTCTGTCACTTTCGTCAACTAAAGACCATCCGAAATCGACCAATTGATTAGACGCGCTCTTCTATCCCATCGAAAAAAGTATGAGGGCAAGACTATTTGTCTTCGCCCCCATGATCGTGTTTCGTTCAATGATTGAACAGTTGTTTTTTTCTATCAAACATAAACGGTCTATTGTTGCGCAAGCCATTCTTTCGCAGCTTTAAGTGCATCTGGAATACCAGCAGGATTTTTCCCACCAGCTTGTGCCATATCTGGACGTCCACCACCGCCACCGCCTACTTTTGGTGCGATTGCTTTAATCAAGTCGCCAGCTTTTAGTCCAGCTTCATTTGATTCTTTCGTCATTGCCGCTAGCAGACTGACTTTTCCTTCTTGTTCGTTTGCTAAAACAAGAATGTCTGAAATATTTTTTTGTTTCCATTGGTCAGCTAATTGACGCAGCTGATTCATGTCTTTCACTTTTACTTGTGCTGCAATGATTGTTTTTCCACTGATCGTTTCTGGATCCTTGAATACATCACCGGCTTGTTGATTCGCTAACTTGCTAGCTAATTGTTCATTTTCCTTTTGTAGCTCTCTTACTTGCTGTTGCAATTGTTCCGCTTTTGAAACAACTTCCTTCAATTGAGGTGATTTAACAATTGTTGCTACTTGTTTTAGTTGTTTTTCTTCTTCTTCAAGTAGTTCGTACGCTTCTTTGCTTGTTACAGCCTCGATTCGTCGCACGCCTGCACCAATTCCTGATTCAGAAACGATTTTGAAGATTCCGATGTTTTCTGTGTTTGCTACATGTGTGCCTCCGCACAGTTCGATTGACCAACCGCCAATATTTACTACGCGAACGTCATGTCCGTATTTTTCACCAAACAAAGCCATTGCACCCATATTTTTGGCTGTATCGATATCTGTTTCAATTGTTTCAACTGGGATAGCTTCCCAGATTTTTTCGTTGACGATTCTTTCCATTTCAGCTAATTCATCTGAAGTGATTTGACCAAAGTGGGTAAAGTCGAATCGTAAATGTCCAGGAGCGACTAAAGAACCAGCTTGATTTGCATGCTCGCCAAGTACTTCTTTCAATGCTTTGTGCAGTAGATGGGTTGCTGTATGGTTTTTGATGATACGATTGCGCATCGATTGATCGATCAATAGATGATAGGTTTGTCCTTCGCTCATTGGTGCTTTTACTTCTACTGTGTGCATAAATTGACCATTAGGCGCTTTTTGAACATCTGTAACAACTGCAACGATTTCTCCTGCTTCATCCATGATCCAACCTTGGTCTGCTACTTGGCCACCCATTTCCGCATAAAAAGGTGTTTGGTCAAAGATCATTTGAGCTTCACCTTCTGCGATTTCATTCAGAAGAGATTCGCCTTTTACGATGACCAATAATTGACTATCTGATTCTTGCTCCGTGTATCCGATGAATTTACTTTCTACTTTGATATCTGTCAATAAAGCAGATTGTACACCCATTGATTTTTCTGTACTACGGGCAGAGCGAGCACGTTCACGTTGTGCGTCCATTTCTTTTTCAAAACCAGCATGATCAACTTTCAGTCCTTCATCTTCTGCCACTTCTTCCGTTAATTCTACTGGGAAGCCATATGTGTCGTATAGTTTGAAGATGTCTTTTCCTGCTAGAGTCGTACCGTTTTCGTTTTTCACTTCTTGGATCACTTGATTCAAGATTTCCAAACCTTCATTGATTGTTTCATTGAAACGTTCTTCTTCTGTACGGATAACTTTTTCAATAAATTCTTTTTGTTGAAGTACTTCAGGATAATAACTTACCATGATCTCTCCAACGACAGGGACTAAACGATATAAGAATGCTTGTTCAATACCTAATTTTTTCCCATGCATGACCGCACGACGAAGCAAACGGCGTAAGACATACCCTCTTCCTTCATTCGATGGTAATGCACCATCGCCAATAGCAAATGAAAGGGCGCGAATATGATCTGCGATTACTTTGTAAGAAATATCTGTTACTGGGTTTTCACCATATTTTACTTGTTTGCTTAGCTTTTCTACAGCGTGGATAATAGGCATAAACAAATCTGTCTCAAAGTTCGTTGGCGCATCTTGAACGATTGAGACCATACGTTCCAATCCCATGCCCGTATCAATGTTTTTATGAGGAAGTGGTTCAAATGTATTATCAGGTTTATGGTTGAATTCTGAAAATACCAAGTTCCAGATTTCTAAATAACGTTCATTTTCTCCTCCTGGATAGTTTTCAGGATCATCTTCTGCTAAATCGTTATAAGCTTCTCCTCGATCATAGAAAATTTCCGTATCTGGTCCACATGGGCCTGCTCCGATATCCCAGAAGTTGTCTTCTACATCGATAATGTGATCTAGCGGCAGACCGACTTCTTCATGCCAGATGCGTTTTGCTTCTGTATCTTTTGGATAAACTGTTACATAAAGTTTTTCTGGATCGAATGCCATCCATTTTGGATCAGTCAAAAATTCCCATGCCCAGTGGATGGCTTCATTTTTGAAATAGTCACCAATAGAAAAATTACCCAGCATCTCAAACATCGTATGGTGACGTGCTGTTTTACCGACATTTTCGATATCATTTGTTCGAATAGACTTTTGGGCATTTGTGATTCTTGGATTTTCTGGTACAACTGAACCATCAAAATATTTTTTCAATGTTGCAACACCAGAGTTGATCCATAATAAGGTTGGATCGTTCACGGGGATCAAAGACGCACTAGGTTCAATTGTATGTCCTTTAGATTGGAAGAAATCAAGAAACATTTGTCGAACTTGTGCACTACTTAATTGTTTCATGTCATTACCTGCTTTCTATAAATTAAATACAAAAAAACACCATTACAGCCAAGGACGAAAACTCGCGGTACCACCTTGATTGCAATGATGTGTAATCATTACCTCTTAAACTCGATAACGCTGAGCTGCGTCGGTATTTCTACCAAAATAGAAAAAGGGAGCAATTTGATTAGTGACTATTCTTTTTTCAGCCAAGAAAGAATTTTCTGTGAGTCTTAAAAAAACAAATCATGTCCTTTTCGTACTTTAATAAGTATACGCATTCTGTCAATCACTGTCAATATCTCAATTGCCTATTTTTATTTCCTTTTGGTCATATTCCATATTTTTTGGTACGATAAGGATAAAGAAATCAATACATCTCAGTTATTCATGATGAGGAGGAATATAATGAAAAAAATAGTTGGCGCAGATGAATGGATCCGCGCAGCTAGCTGCTTTTTGAGATATCAAGTTTTTGTATTAGAACAAGGGATTCCTGCAGAACTAGAATTCGACGGAAAAGATATCCCGCAACAAAACTATTATCTATTTCTTGATCAAAAAAGACCAGTAGCCACATTGCGTTATGAAAAGAAAACACCTACTTGCTTCAAGCCAGAACGCTTTTGCGTAGCAAAAGAATACCGAGGAAAAGGGTTAGGCGGTCAGTTGCTTGAAGCTGCAGAAAAACAGGCGATGTCAGAAGGTTGTCAGACTAGTTATGTAGTAGCTGAAATGACGGCTGTAGATTTTTATGAAAAACAAGGATATCATACTTGCACAGAACCTTTTATTGAAGATGAAGTACTTTGTATCGGAATGGAAAAAAGTCTAGCTTAAAAACAAGAGATTGTGACACGCCTTTTGTCACAACCTCTTGTTTTTTATTTATGCGAATTTTTCTTATTTTTACGAGCAGTACGACTTTGCTGTCTGCGTTCGATTTTACGTGCTTTTTTATTTTTTTCTGCAATTGCCCAATCGATTTTTTTCTTATAACCAGGCTTGATCTTTTTCTTTTTCTTCTTCACAAGTCCAATCAGTGTTGGGTCTAATACATCCTTTGATTTTTCTCGTTTGGTACGTCTATTACGATCATATGTTTTAACGATTTCACCATTTTTGATTTCTTTCGGTTCAAATGAGACGCCTAATTTCTCGATTGCATCAATGGCTTGTTCATCGTTTGGTGAATACAACGTAATGGCCGTTCCTTTTAATCCATTACGTCCAGTACGTCCGACACGATGGATAAAGAAGTCCAGATCTTCCGGGATTTCTGCATTGATAACATGAGAAACGCCTTCTATATCGATTCCTCTAGCAGCTAAATCAGTCGCTACAACATATTGATACTCCAGATTCTGTACTTGTCGCATCACTCGTTTTCTCTCTCTTGGTGTGATGTCCCCGTGAATCTTTGCTACTTTCAATCCTTGGTTTTTCAAATAATCAGCAATTTCATCCACATGCTGTTTTGTATTGGCAAATACGATTGCTAAATAAGGATGACCAATCGTCAGCAGTTGATAAATCATTTGATTCTCATCTTTACCTTTTGTTGAGATCAGCCAATTTTCGATATCTTCAGAAATAACTGCTTTCGGCTTGATTTCTTCAATGATTGGATTCTCCATATATTTTCGCAAGAATGGACGCAGTTTTTCTGGAATAGTGGCAGAAAAGACTAAGAACTGCAATTTTTCTGGTAACCGACTTGCAATTTGGTCTACTTCATTTAAAAAGCCCATATCCAATGTCATATCCGCTTCATCAACAACAAATGCAAATGCTGTGTGAATCTTCAACGCTTGTTCATTCATCATGTCTAATATTCTACCTGGCGTGCCTACTACGACCTGTGGCTGCTGATGGTGCAGACGGTTTAACTGACGCTGTTTGTCTGTCCCCCCGACAAAATTCGAAACACGGATCTCCGGTGTAGAAAATTTAGCGATTTGTGTAGCTGCTTCATAAATTTGTGCAGCCAGTTCTCTACTTGGAGCTGTAATAACAACTTGTACTTCCTCTTTATCTGCATTGATTTTTTCAAACAACGGCAACAAAAACGTATGTGTTTTTCCTGTACCAGTTTGAGATTGCCCAATGATATTTTTTCCTTTTGCAATTAAAGGAATCAAACGTTCCTGGACCTCTGTGGGCTGTTTGAAGCCCTTTGCGGCTAACGCTTCATTGATAAATGGCTTGAAGCGGAATATATCAAAATTATTCATTCGTGCACCTCTTCTCTTTAAATTATCACGACTTTGGCATTATAACATAGACAAAGTATTTTTGCTCAGCTAATTTCGAGAATCATCATCCTTTGTTTGAGCAATCGTGCTAACGGTATATGTGTGACTAGCTTTTTCATAAAACAGAATCCGTTTTTTTCTCAAAAATGATAGCAAGATATTTAAAATAAAAATACCTTGCAGTAACAAGACACCGAGAGAAATGAATACTGCACTCATCTGCAACACCGTATTCGTTGTCGAATTCATGATTTGCTGAAGCAACTGTCCCAACCAGCTTAAACCATAAAAAAGAAAATATAGATACCCGTAGCGGATAATCAATGCTTTCAAAGAAATTCGCTCGCGGTCTTGCTCCACCAAGCGGATGCGTACAATTTTTTTCCCAAGTGTCCATCCATTGGTTATAAACGGTACAATCATAAAGTATAGCCCTACTTCCAATAAAAGCCACCAGATATGAGAAGTAACTGTCCCTGAATCGAACGCAAGTTTAAAGAAAATCGCTGCGATAAAATTGACAATAGATAAAAATGTCCAGTCGATCAAATAAGCGACCAAACGTCGTGTCAACGAGACAGTTTTTCCTTTTTCATAAGAAAGTTCATCCATCCGTCTTCTCGTAGGAAGCATAAATGTAAATAACGGCGTAACGACAAAACCAATGATTCCACCCAATGTATTTGTCACTAAATCATTCACATCAAATAAGCGGTATGGTCTTGGGTAGATAAAATAAAGGCCACTTAGCTGCGTCAGCTCAAAAAATAGTGATAGACAGAAACTAGCAATCATCGTTTTCATAAAAGAAAGCCGGAAATAATATCTTAAATAAATGCCAAATGGTATGAGTAATAAAACATTAAAAGCTGGTTCCAAAAACACACTCTGCTTCATCGCCGGCAGATAGGTACTAGGTTCAGATAATACCAATACCGTGTTGTCTCTGAAATGTTGCCATGAAGCAAATAAATGCAGCTCCATCTTTGGCCCTGTCATTTGGGCAACCGTCTCCTTTGCCGGAAGTGGTAAGATCACCAGAAAGTATGCACACAATAAATAGAAAACAAAGGAATACAAAATAACTGCCCTTGTTACTAGAAATGTTCCATACTTTCGATATTCATAAATAAAAAAAACAGATGAAATCGCTAAGGCTAAAAATGGAAAAACAATCAGCGCAAAACGAATCGGTTCGATATAACTTGCCATGTGACTCCTCCTTGATTCTTTGTATCTCCCTTATCTTAGCAGTCCCTTGCTGTTTCAAGCAAGTAACGAGGCTATTATTTCTCATTTCTTTCAAAGTAAAGTAAGATAAACTCAAAGGGGGTGTCGAGATGCTGAATATGTACTTTGTTTTTGGCGTACCTATTTTTTTACTGTTCCTTTATGCAACAATTGCTTATGTAAGAAAAAGAACTACGATTCATTATTTAGGATTTATTCTCCTGATTATTTCAGGTTTCATGCTTGTCTTCAACCTTCAGACTTGGCAGCAAGCGCTTTTTGAAATGGATAAAATGACTCCACATGCTTTGTCTAAAATGATTGGCTACCCTGTCTATCTGATTTGGCTTCCCATTTTCATTTCTGGTTGCTTAGTTTTATTAAATATTTATCGCGGTGTACGCCGAATATTTCTCTTACGCAAAACAAAATAACAGGCAGAAATCGGTTGAACCCGATTTCTGCCTGTTTTCTCAATTCAAATGCATACCGATCCCTGGTCCTAGCGGTAGTTGGCATACATAATAGAGAATAAATAAAATGATCCATGTGATAGTTAGACTTACAGCATGTGGCAGCATTATGGAAATAATCGTTCCGACACCGGTTTTCTTTTGATATTTCGTGGCAAATGTGACGATCAAAGCAAAATACGGCATCAGCGGCGTAATAATATTGACAGGAGAATCAGCTACTCGATAAGCAGCCAAAACAGCTTCTGGAGCTACTCCCAACTGATAGAGTAATGGAACAAATATTGGGGTTAAAATAGCAAATTTTGGTATCGCTCCCACTAAAATAAAATCAAGAATAAGTGCTAGTGCTAAGAAACTAAGTAACAAGGCTAAGCTGCTCAAATTCATATCTTCAATAATCGTGGCTGAATTGACTGCCCAAACAGTACCTAAATTAGTAAAATTGAAATATGAAATGAATTGGCTAATGATTAACAATAAGAAAATCATCCCACCTAAGTTGCTGAATACTTTAATAATCGGATTTACTACATCCAAACTCGATTTGACTTTTCCAACTGCCTTTCCAAAACATATCCCTGGAATCAAAAATGAAATCAAGATCAAAGCGATTAAACTATCCATAAAAGGTGTAGAACCAATCAATTCATCAGTTTCAGGATGGCGAAGTGGGGCACCACTTGGTATCGTAATCAACAGGATAAATGCCAGTACCACTGTAAATCCCCAAAAAGCCCAATGTAAGCCTTTCGATTCATCGGTAATCTCATCGTTAGCAATCATTCCTTTTTCTTGGAATGTTCCTAAGCGAGGTTCAATGAGTTTTTCGTTAATGATAGTGGAAACAATCACTACTAAGATGGTTGATGCAATCGAAAAATAAAAATTTGCCATTAAATCAACAGAATAGGATGGATTAATGATATGTACTGCATCATTTAATATTTCGGTAAGCATACCATCCACTGGCGTAATAACTAAGTTGACTCCAAATCCTCCTGAAACACCTGCAAAGGCAGCAGATAAACCTGCTAAAGGATGTCGCCCGACTTTATAAAATACTGCTGCACCTAATGGAATCAATACTAGATACCCAGCATCAGAGGCAATACTCGACATTACGCCAAGAAGTACTAGTACCGCTGTCAGACTAGATTTTGGTACTACCTTTACCAGCTTTCGAATCATCGCACCGATTAAGCCAACCTCTTCTGCAAATCCTACGCCTGCCATCGCCACTAAAGTGACTCCAAGAGCCTGAAAGCTCATCAGATTTGAGACGATCGAAGTCAACATAAAACGGATCCCTTCACCACTCAACAAACTTTTTACATGTGTAGTAGTAAGCTCTAGTGCTCCTGTTTCAGCATTAATAGCATCAAACGTAACGTGTTGACCCATTAGATAAAAAATATGAGACAGTACTCCTACAATAACGATCAAAATTAAGAATATAATAGCTGGATGGGGCACCTTGTTCCCTAGTTTTTCTACTGTATCTAACACTTTATCTAATCTAGAATGTTTTTCTTTTGGCATCTATTCTCCTCCTTTTTCAAACCAGATGAAAGAAAAACAAGCTTTTTCTATGGAATCTTTTTTCATTCATCTGGTTCATTTTTATTTTTAGAATCTTCTTTACTTCAAGGAAATTGCCGTCTTATTCTCTGCAATCTTTCAAACTTTCATGAATATTCTTTTTTACTGAAGGATACAAGCGTTACGAGTGTGAAAATAGTTACGACTGATTGGGAACGTTTTTTCTATGAATACGTTTATTTAACCAAACGATAGATTGCTTCAGCGTAAATAGCTGTTGCTTTCAAAATATCTTCTACGTACATATATTCATTTGGCTGATGCATTACATTTTCTCTACCAGGAAATAAACTACCGTACGCACATCCTTTTTCCAAGATTCGTCCATACGTACCTCCACCAATTGTTTGTTCGTAACCTTTTTCCCCAGTATGTTTTTCGTAAACAGACAATAATGTTTGGATGAATGGATCATCTCCTGAAACATAATGCGGAGTCTTGATGTCTCCAACTATCGAAATTGATACTGATTCATTTTGAAGGACAGTTAGCAAGGATTCTTGAATTTTTTCTTTTGTGATCCCTTTTGGATGACGAATATTAAGAATGATCTTTTTCTCTCCTTCTTGCTGATAAATGAATACATTAGCACTTGAAGTCACTTTTCCCATCACGTCATCTTCATAATCGACCATTAACCGATGCCCATTAAAGTCTTCATGCAGATAATTGGCAATGACAGAAAGATAAGCAGATCCTGAGCTGTCTAATGGATATTGATGCAAAAAGTCGGCGAGATAAGTTCCCGCATTGATACCAAATTTTGGTTCTTGGGCATGTGCAGCTTTTCCATACAGAACGAAGGATGCTTCTCCTTCCTTATATTCAAAAGTCCCTTTCAATTTTTTGTCATCTAGATATTTTGTATATCCAGCTTCTAAAGAAGATAACTTTTCCAAATCAGGAATTTCCAAGACGGCTATTGCCTCGCTTGGTACCATATTTGCACGCAAACCAGAAGAGAATCTTTTCAGTTGCATTTTGTCTGCCTTTTCTTCCTTCAAAGTAAAACTCAACTCGAAAGATAAGATCCCTTTTTCACCATTAATGATTGGGAAATTGGCATCTGGCGAAAATCCAAATGCTGGCATTTCTTCTTTTTCCATATAACGATGGATACCTATCCACTCACTCTCTTCATCTGTTCCGAAAATGAATCGAATTTTTTTCGATGTTGATAATTGCAGTTCTTTGATAATTTTCATCCCATAATAGGCAGCAATACAAGGACCTTTGTCATCACTTGAACCTCTTGCGAACAATTTCCCTTCTTTGATGATTGGTTCGAACGGATCAGTTGCCCACCCTTCTCCTGGCGGTACGACATCTACATGTCCTAAGATACCAAGTGCTTCTGCTGTTTCTTCCCCATATTCTATATGTCCGGCTAGATTATCAATGTTTTTAACTCTGAAGCCATCTCTTTCCCCAAATGACAGTACTTTTTTCAATGCTAAAGCAGGACCAGCGCCTAGTGGATATTCATCTGTCTGATGTTCGATATCCCTTACACTATTGATGCGTAGCAATTCACTTAAATCCTCTAGCAACATCTCTTTTCTCTTTTGTGCTTCTTGCAACCAGTTTATTTCCATAAGATCCTCCTTGGTAGAAATGACTTAATTTCTTAACGGGTATTTATGGTCAAAAGTTTGTTTCCAATGAATTTCAAATCATTTTTTGCTATCTACGTTTCAAATAAAGGTAAAACGGGATACCAGCAAGTGTCAATGCAATCCCCATCGAAGCTAAAAAAGTTTGAGTGATAAGTGTGCTTGATACAATAAAGGTTCCTCCAATGATTGCTACTAATGGGATAAACGGATACATCGGAACTTTATATGGTCGAATCAGATCAGGTTCTTTTTTACGAAGAAGAATGACACCAACAAAGACCATCGTATAAAAAATCCAAATGACAAAGATCAGCATATCCGTTAGTGTATCAAAACCACCGACCATCATCATGCCAATAGCGATGACTAGCTCTAAGATACCTGCGGCTACAGGAACTTTAGTTTTATCATGAAGTTTAGCAAAAAGCTTGCTAAAAGGCAGGTTGTTTTCTTTTGCCATAACATAAGGAAGACGCATTCCAGTAAGGGTATAGCCATTGATAGTTCCATAAACAGAAATCAAGATACCAACTGTGACCAGTCTTCCACCAAAGCCGCCAAAAATCATTTTTGCAACATCACTTGCCGCATTGCTGTTTCCTACGACTCCGTCGATAGATGCAGTTTTTAAGAAAACCGCATTTACTAATAAATAAACGATCATGATTCCGATGATTCCTAAAGAAATGGCTTTTGGCAAATCTTTCGCCGGCTTTTTCAATTCTCCCGAAATATTTCCTACGTGTATCCAACCGTCGTATGCGAACATCGTTGCTAGTAAGCCAGCTCCCAAGGCAGAGAAAAATGAAAGGTTTTCTCCTGCTTGGATCGGAAACAGTTGGAAGTCTACTCCTTCTTGTCGGAATAAACCGAAAATAACGATCACAAACAAAGGAATGAGTTTGCAGACAAGCGTAATCGACTGAAAAGCTCCTCCAGCTTTAGAACCTAAAAAATTGATCAGCATGATCGATACAGCAGCTGTAACAGCTACAGGAACAATCATCGACTGGGAAAGATCAAATAAATTGACGAACTGTGTACCGAAAATGATCGACAAGGCTGCTACATTTGCTGGAAAATAAATCACGACTTGAGCCCAGCCAAGTAAAAATGCTGCTGTATTTCCATAAATCCGTTCGATATATTTGATCATCCCGCCTGTTTCAGGAATAGCCGCTGCCAATTCAGCTCCTGTCAGTCCTGCACAAACAGAAATCACACCACCTAGAAACCAGGAAAACATATGCAAACTGACGGTACCTGTTACTTCTGCTACGCTCGCGGCTTTGAAAAACACCCCTGCACCGATCACTGTGCCCATAACAGTCGATAAAGCAGTGAAAAAACCCATCGTACGCTTCAATTCATTTTCCGTTTTTACTTCCTTTATTGGCGTGGCTTGATATTCTTCCATTACTTACCTCCTTACATACCATAGCCAAAAAGTATAAAAACCTTTTTGGCTATAGTTCATGTTTTATACCGTCTCTGCTAATTTTTCTCTCAGTTTTTCCAACATATCCTTTGTCATTGCATCTAAATCGTATTTTGGTAAAAAGTCCCATTCCTCTTGCGCACAAGAAACATCTAGTGAGTTTGGCCAAGATTCTGCTATCGATTGACGCACAGGATCGACATCGTAATCCATTTTAAAATCTGGTATGATTTTTTGAATAGATGCTTTGATTTCTTCAGGCTCAAAAGACATTGCCGATATATTAAAGGCATTTCGATGAACTAGTCGATTAGGGTCTGCATTCATGAGCTTTATAATGGCATCGATCGCATCTGGCATATACATCATATCCATTGATGTACCTTGATCAATGAAACTAGTGTACTTTCCTTCTTTGATTGCTGAATAATAAATATCGACTGCGTAGTCTGTCGTACCGCCTCCTGGCAAGGTCGCATAAGAAATCAATCCAGGGAAACGGACACCACGAGTATCTACGCCATATTTCACATAATAATAATCACATAGTAGTTCTCCAGCTACCTTCGTTACCCCATACATGGTTGTAGGGCGCTGAAGAGTATCTTGTGGGGTATGATCTTTTGGAGTATTTGGACCAAACGCGCCGATTGAACTTGGCGTAAAAAATTTCAGCTGGAATTCTCTAGCGACTTCCAATGCATTGACCAGCCCAGTCATGTTCAAATCCCAGGCTAACTGTGGTTTTGCTTCCGCAACAGCTGACAAAAGAGCAGCCAAATGGATCAATGTGTCCACTTGATATTGTTCTGCTATGCTGCGCATTTTTTCGTAATCCATTACATCTAGGATCTCAAAGATATCGTTTTTCCCAATGACTTCAGGCATGCGTATATCTGTCGCAATGACATTTTCACTGCCTAGTTCTTGACGTAGCCGTGTGATCAACTCTGAACCAATTTGTCCTAAACATCCTGTCACCAATACTTTTTTCATGATGATCCTCCCTGATCTTTTTTTACTACTATCTTCAGATGATTAACAATATATGCGTGAACATGTTCTCTAATTTTAAATATGCGAAAAAACTAAATTAGTTAAATAATTTCCATTTCTTTTCCTATTTTTTGATAAACCGCTACTGCTTCATCAAGCATTTCCTTTGTATGTTCCGCAGTCGGCATATTTCTGATTCTGCCTGTCCCCAGAGGAACAGTTGGATAAACGATTGGTTTAGCATAAATCCCATGTTCGATCAGTTTCTTAGAGAAAGTCTGAGTCACTTTTTCATCTCCTAAAATAACTGGAGTGATAGGTGTTTCAGACACACCGATGTTATAGCCGACTTTTTTCAATTCTTCTTTAAAATAATTAGCATTTTCCCAAACTTTTTCGACAAGTTCCGGATGTTCTTGCATCAAAGAGATCGAAGCCAACGCAGATGCAGCTGCTCCAGGAGTTAGCGAGGTAGAAAATAGAAATGGCCGGCTTCTGGCTTTCAACCAGTCAATCAGTGTTTTTGAACCAGCTACATAACCCCCAACAACACCTACAGCTTTCGATAACGTACCCATTTGCATATCAATTTTGTCGCTTAATCCAAAATGTTTGACGGTTCCTGCACCTTTTCCAGTTACACCTGAGCCGTGCGCATCATCTACATAGGTGATGAGTCCATATTTTTCGGCGATTGGGATGATTTCCGGCAATCGCGCAATGTCTCCATCCATGGAGAAAACCCCATCTGTGATATACATGATTTTTTTATATTTCTTACTTTCTACGGCTTCCTTCGCTTTATTCTCAAGGTCTTCCATATCTTGATGTTTGACTCGGATGATTGTTGCTCCGGATAAACGGCAGCCATCAATGATAGATGCATGGTTTAATTCATCCGATAAGATAGCATCTTCTTTTGTCATTACTGCAGAGATAGCGCCCATATTACAGTTGAATCCAGATTGAAAGGCGATTGCAGCTTCTGTCCCTTTGAATTCTGCGATTTTTTCTTCTAATTGTTGATGGATCTTCAGCGAGCCATTGATTGTTCTGACTGCACCTGCTCCTACGCCATAAGTTTCAGTTGCTTCAATACATGCTTTTTTCAATTCTTTGCGATTGGCAAACCCGAGGTAATTGTTGGATGCCAGATTGATCATCTTTTTTCCGTCTACAATGATACAAGCACCATTTTCACTTTCTAGTATATCGATCGTGTTGTACAATCCCTTTTCTTTCAGTTGCTCCAATTCTTTCTCCAAATACATCGTTAACTCTTTGGAAGACATGGCCTCCACCTCCATATTCATCTGTCTTGCAGAACATACCAAACATATATCGTGTCATTCATCTACGAAGCAAGTATGCCACACGATTGGTAACGCTTACATTAATTATGAGAGTTATTTAACCATATTTTTTATTTACTGCATCTTTTTACTTTCCAAGAACTTGTATAGTATGAAAAGTTAACTTTTAAATAATAGTGGTATTTTGATTTACCTAGAAAGAAAACACAACAAAACCATTGATGGAAGCTAGCTAGATAAAATCTAGTATATTCTGAATTTTTAAACTATTTCTCGCATAGACCAATAAAAATAAAAAAATAAGCAAAAAGCTTTCATCTTTATTTATCAGCAATTTTTAATCTTATTATCTGATCATTTTTTCACAAAATATTTATATTGAATTTGAAAAAAAGACTGTGATAAATGTCTTATCACAATCCCTTCTTCCGAATAAACGGTGTTCTCCTGCCAACTCCTCGGACACAATCTCCATCATTTTTTGTTATTTTTGATCCAATTATCTGGTGTGAAAGATGGATCGTCAATAGACCACTCTAGAAAAAATTCTTCTAAAAATTCAC
This sequence comes from Enterococcus sp. 2STP, assembly GCF_032465635.1. Lineage (NCBI taxonomy): Bacteria > Bacillati > Bacillota > Bacilli > Lactobacillales > Enterococcaceae > Enterococcus > Enterococcus sp. 2STP. Next base: position 63,990 of record NZ_JAWDJH010000022.1, on the reverse strand, counting down.
GCATAAAGCCTTCTCTACGTTTGGCTTCTTTGTATCCGTAATCAGTGTTCATTTTATCAGGCAGCAAGAACAGTTTTTCATAAAAATGATTGATCACTGTCGTGCCTTTTCGGTAATTTTTTTTGTCCTTGAATGTTTGTGGATACAGTTCAGAATCAAAAATCGGGTGTCCATGTCCTCCACCGAAATAAGCAGTTCGCAAAATGCCGATTGCTCCTAACGCTTCGATACGATCAGCATCTTGAACGATCTTTCCTTCCAAAGATAGTTCGACTGCTTCAGAGAGATTTTTAGAAAAGGACATATTTTCGATAATGGCAAAAATCATTGAAATCTGTTCCTCTGTGATTGGCAAAGAGCGAAGAAATACACGAAGCTGTTGCTTTGCTTCGTTCTCATCTTTAACGACTTTATCATCAATCGTATCATGTAGGTAAGCTGCTGCAAGCGTCACAAAACGGTCTGCCTGCGGTTCCGTATCCAAAATTCTTTCTGCTAGCTTGACGACTCTTTTGGTATGGTCGCTTCCATGTCCCGTTTGATCATGTGCTAATTGTTCTATGCTATAATCAGCGATTACTTGTAATTTATCCATCCAGTCCACTTCTTTCTTAAGTAAATAGCTGAAAACATCTAATTGATTAGATGAATTCCAGCTATCTTTATAAATAGGTTTTATTTTACCTGATATACATTGAAATATAGCTCTCTCATGTAATCGATCAGATATTGTGGATTAAGTGGTTCATGCGTTGCATCCATAATCAATTGATTTGGCTTTCTAGATGCACCAAATTGATGGATATGCTCTGACATCCAATTTTTGATTGGAGAGTAATCATCTGACGCTAGAACATTTTCCACATCTATTTCTTGCTGCAAAGAATGAAGTAATTGTGCCGCATACATGTACCCCAATGCATAAGAGGGAAAATAACCAAAGCTTGCACCTGACCAATGAACGTCTTGTAAGATCCCTTCCACATCATTTGTTGGTCGTATTCCCAGATACTCTTCATATTTTTGATTCCATATTTCAGGTAATTCAGCAACATCTACCCCTTCATTGAAAATCATTTTTTCGATTTCATAACGAATGATGATATGGAGAGGGTAAGTCAAACTGTCTGCCTCGATACGAACCAAACTTGATTGTGTATGTTTCAATGAACGATAAAACTTGTCAAAAGGAATATCATCGAATGTTCCTTCTGCACATTCCTGGAAGAAAGGATATTGCTTTTTCCAGAAGCTGCGACTACTTCCCACAATGATCTCATTAAACAACGATTGTGATTCATGAATACCCATTGATGTACCTTGGTAAATTGGTGTATAAGCATATTTATCATCGATGTCTTGTTCATACATTCCATGACCAGCCTCGTGGATCACTCCAAAAACAGCCATTTTGAAATCTGTTTCGTTCCAGCGTGTCGTGATCCGTGCATCATTTGGATTGATTCCAGTCATAAATGGGTGGACAGTGTCATCTAGACGACCACGACTAAAATCATAACCAAGTTGTTCGATCACTTTTACTACAAATCTCTTCTGTTGTTCCTTTGTCATTCTCCGATTTAAGAAGTCTGTTTCAGGTTCCGTCCCTTTTTCTTGGAGCGTACGGCGGATCGTAAGAATTCCTTCTTTGAGTTGATCAAACACCTTATCGAGGATTTCAACAGTCATCCCAGGTTCATATTGGTTCAGCAAAACATCATAATCTGTCTTTTCTTCTTTTTTCCAATAAGGTATCAATTGTTTTGTCAATTCGATATTTTGGTTCAATGCTTCTTGAAAATCAGAAAACTGTTGTGTTTCTCTAGCTTTTTGCCATTGACCATGAGCGGAAGAAACAGCAGCTGTATATTTTCTCATGAGATCTTCCGGTACGCGATGTTCTAAATCATACTCTTCTTTTACTTTGTCAAAAACGGACGTTCCGACTTCCGATAATTCTTCCGGATGTTCAGAAAAATAGCGAATGGCTTCTTTAATTTTTGGACCGATCTTTTTTGAAAAATAAATACTGTAAAGATAGCTATCTACTTCACTCCGGTATGCACTAGCTTTTTCTGGCATACCTGTTTGTGTATCCCAATCGAGGATTCCTAAAGCTTGTTGTAGAAGATTGATTTCTTTTACTTCTTGTAAAAACTCTTTTTCTTTCATTCCCTATTCCTCCAAACATCCAATTAAATGAATCAATTAGTCAGATTATTCGTCTTTCTCTTTTTTTCTAGGCGGACGAGTTCCCCAATACTGGAACAGATCCGTACGCAAAGCACCATTATACAATTTTCTTTTTTTGGTTGCTTTTTGTCCGTAAAATTCCTCAAACGCTAAGTCGCTAGTCAAGATATATTTACTCCATGTTTTTAATGGACGGAATACATCGCCCATTTCTTTATATAATTGTCGAACGGTTTCTTCTTCCCCTAGTCGTTCTCCGTATGGCGGATTAGCAACGATGACCCCATATTCTTTATCTGTCTTGAAGTCCTTCACTGCTTGTTGTTTAAAGACAATCGAAGAGCCTAGTCCGATTTCTTCAGCATTGGCTTTGGCAATTTCAATCATTCGTCCATTGATATCTGAACCAGTAATATCTAATTCAATATCATAATCTGCTTTTTCTTCTGCTGCTGATCGAACCTCTTCCATGATTTCCTGACTGAACCAGTCCCAAGATTCGCAAGCAAACTCGCGATTGAATCCTGGTGCGATATTATGGCCTATTAAGGCTGCTTCAATACAAAGCGTACCTGAACCACATACAGGATCATAAAATGGACGATCTTTCCGCCAATTTGTCAGCATCACAAGTGCTGCTGCCATGTTTTCTTTCAATGGTGCACCGCCTTTTTCTAAGCGATAACCACGTTTGAATAAACTTGGTCCTGTCGTATCCAAAGTTACCATCACATGGTCTTTCAGCAAAGCTACTTCCAATTGGAAATGTGCGCCTGTTTCCGTCAATGGAACAGAAGCTGGACGATGGTAATACGTACGAAGACGTTCAACGATTGCTTTTTTTGTGATCGCCTGACAATCAGGTGTACTATACAGTTTCGACTTGATCGATTTTCCAGCTACAGGGAAAGCTGCATCTAGTGGAAGAAAATCTTCCCAAGGCAATGCTTTTACGTTTTCAAACAATTCATCAAACGTATACGCATCGAATTCCCCAACCACGATTTTTACTCGATCTGCTGTACGTAACCATAAATTAGCTGTAGCGATCGTTTCCATTGTTCCTTCAAATCGTGCACGTCCGTTCTCAACTTGGCATTCGATTCCAAGATCTCTTAATTCTTTACCAACCAGCGCTTCGAGACCGCTTGCCGCAGTTGCGACGAGGTTGAACTTCCTGTTTTTTTCCATACATAATCTCCTTATTTATAAAAAAAGGGGGGTGGGACATCAGTCAGTCCTACCCCACGCTTTTACTCAAACTCCGAATAACCGGTGACACAAAAGCCTGTTTTGCAATAAGAACAACATACTTTTGTCACAACCTTATTCCCTGATGTTTGCGGTTTTCTATAAGCCATGTTCTGTACTTTGCTTTTCCAGGGAGAAAAAGCAAAGCGGTAACCATCTATCTGCAGTTGTACTGCCTTTTTGTCTTGTTCTTCTTCCAGACAAAAAGCGCCCCTACCATTGTTTGGGTTGCTCGCTCGAGGGGTTTACCGCGTTCCACCGGATGGGTTTCCCCAGCCGCTTCGTCACTGTGGCACTTTCAAGGATACTTAAGCATAGCCGAAGCCTTAGCTTGTTTTCCTGCCGTTACTCCAAAGAGTACCTTAGCTTATGGTTTCGCTAAGCACGAACACTACAGGCATCACAGCCTGTGCGAGCATGGACTTTCCTCAGCCTGATCAAGTCAGACCGCGATTACCCGAAAACCGCAAATTCATTAGTCAAAAATTAAAATTGACGTGTTTTTTCATTATCATCTAAGCTTGTATCTGCATTTGTGTAGTTATTTGGATTAGGTTGTGCTGGTTTGACTGCACTTGCTTGTTGATCAAGCTTTTTACCGAATACTTCACGTTCAAGGTTTGACAAGCGTTTTAAGATATCGAAATTGGTTACTGCTGCGCTCTTCGGTGCTTCTGTTTGCTGCACACGTGTTTGAGCTGCTCCTTGAGTTTTAGATAATTGAGCTACTTTTGCACTCAATCGATCGTTTTCTTCTTGTAAAGCAAGGAGTTCTTTGCTGTAAGTTTCATAATCTTTGATGATATTGTCTAAGAATTCATCAACTTCAACGGGATCATAGCCGCGCATTTTTGTTTTGAATTCTTGTTGTAAAATGTCTTTAGGACTATAAACCAAATTCGCCATATTTACACCTCTAGTTTTCATTTACGTAATAACATTTCTACCTTTTTCATTGTATAGGAAAAAAGTTGATAAATCAAACACAATATCGATTATTCACTAAAATTTTGAAGATCGTCCATACTGATCAGCCGAATTTCGTAGGGATGATCTGCTTGGTAATTCTGTGCATCTTCAAAAAAATACTTCGTTTTCCCAGGGAATTCTTCATCATAGATCAGCAGACAGCCTACTGTATGTTCAAGTATAAAACGAGTATGATTCTTTAGCTGACTAGGTGATTGGTAGGGTTGATGGCTAACAGCTTCGACATAATCTGCTAATTGTTCTGCTAATTGTTTCTTCTCTTGGTTCCCTTCATTCCAGTTATTACCAAAATCAGCAAAAGGATACAAAATACCAAGGGAAAGTTCCGGATATTCTTCTTTCAATTCCGCTACTGTTTGCACGGTCCATAGTTCAACGCCCAAATTCCCACTGACAAGTATCCATTCCACCCCTTCTTCTGCTAATTGACGGAGTTCCCTTTTTAAAACATTTTTAACAACTTGTATTTTAGGGTCATTTTCTTTAAAAACACCGAGTTCGAAACTTCGATACCCAGACACATAGATTACTTTTGACTTATCCATCTCAGATTCCTTTTCTTTCTATCTGCTTTTTTGCTATAATGTGGCCTAGGAGTGTGATTAAAGATGGTATTGCGCTATCCAAACGGCCAACCTTATTATAAGAATGCCTCTCCCGTCGAAAAAATTCAAGAAAAAAGAAAACAAATCACCGAATTCGGCAATCGGGGGATGCGCTTTGAAGAAGCAATCAATGAAAGTAATGAGTATTATCTTTCCCGCGGGTTGGCAGTTATCCATAAAAAGCCTACCCCTATCCAAATCGTGAAAGTAGACTATCCTAAGAGAAGCGCTGCTGTAATCAAAGAAGCCTACTTTACCCAAGCCTCAACCACAGACTATAATGGCGTCTATCGAGGCTTTTACTTGGACTTTGAAGCAAAAGAAACCAAGAACAAAACATCGTTTCCCTTTAAAAACTTCCATGCCCATCAAATCGAACACATGAAAGCATGCCTCGAACAAAAAGGAGTCTGCTTTGTCTTATTATGGTTTTCGACATTGAAACGCTGTTTTTATTTGAATAGTGTTCATTTGATTGCTTACTGGGATGCCCAAAAGGAAAAAGGACGCAAATCACTGCCTTTATCATTGATCGAAGAACTAGGAATAGAGATCAAAACTGGTATTTCTCCGCGGATTCCTTATTTGGACGCGGTTGATTTCTATTTATCAACATTATCTATTGAAGGAGAAAGCAAGAATGGCAAATGAACAAACTAGAAGCTCTAGACGACAGAAACAGCCTACTCCTAAAAAGAGTGTGAAGAAGAATTCGGGCAAAGGTTCTGGGAAGACTTCTGGACCACATAAAAAAGGATTGTTTATCAAAATCCTTTTAGGCATCCTCTCGTTTTTCTGTATCCTCTTTTTAGCAGGTGTAGGACTGTTCTGGTATTACGCAAAAGATGCGCCCGAATTGACAGATAAAAAATTAGACGCTACCGTATCTTCCAAATTATATACACAAGATGGCGAATTATTCGAAGATCTAGGTGCGGAAAAGCGAGAAAAGATTTCTGCAAATGAATTACCGAAAACATTGGAAGATGCGATTGTGTCAGTAGAGGATCGGCGTTTTTATAAACATATCGGGGTTGACCCTATTCGGATCATCGGTTCTGCCCTTTCTAATTTCACCTCTGGCGGTCTACAAGGCGGAAGTACTTTGACACAACAATTGATCAAACTGTCCTTCTTCTCTACCAGCGCCGAGGATCAGACTCTGAAACGGAAGGCTCAAGAAGCGTGGATGGCTGTAAGATTGGAACAGAAAAAATCGAAACAAGAAATTTTGACCTACTACGTAAATAAAGTGTACATGTCAAATGGTTTGTACGGGATGGAGACAGCTTCTGAGATGTACTTTGGTAAGAAACTATCAGAACTTTCTTTACCACAAACAGCATTGCTTGCTGGAATGCCTCAAGCCCCTTCTGCCTATGATCCTTATGTTTATCCCGATCAGGCGAAAAAAAGGCGAGATACTGTTTTGTATACGATGCTTCAAAACGAAAAAATCTCTCAAACAGAATATGATCAAGCTGTCAATGTACCGGTAACGGATGGTTTGCAAGAGCTGACTCAATCTGATGACAACACTAAGATCGTCGATAATTATGTCAAAGAAGTCATCAATGAAGTACAAGAAAAAACAGATAAGAATGTCTACACAGACGGTTTAGAGATCTATACGAATTTGGATCTGGATGCTCAAAAGAAACTATATGATATCGTCAATACGGATCAGTATGTCTCTTATCCAGACGACGAGATGCAAGTTGCCTCCACGCTTATCGACACAAATACCGGGAAAGTCAAAGCCCAGATTGGCGGGCGTCACATCGCAGAAGACGTGACTTTAGGCAACAACTTAGCAGTGAATACTTCCCGTGATTTTGGTTCTACGATGAAACCTGTCACAGATTACGGACCAGCTTTTGAATATTTGAAATATTCTACTGGAAAAACTATCACTGACGCACCGTATAACTATGAAGGCACTTCTACTCCTGTAGGAAACTGGGATAATCAATATATGGGCACCATTACTTTACGCCAAGCACTTTACTTATCCCGTAATGTTCCAGCAGTCAAATTATTCAATGAAGTCGGTTCAGATAAAGTGGCTTCTTTCTTAAAAAATCTTGGGATCGAATACAGTACGATCCATCAATCGAATGCGATCTCTAGTAATACGGAAGAACAAGATGGGACAAAATACGGAGCTTCTTCCTTAAAAATGGCAGCAGCCTATGCGGCTTTCGCCAATGGAGGAACCTATTACAAACCTCAATATGTTAATAAAATCGTCTTCCAAGACGGTACAGAAGAAACTTATGAACCTGATGGAAAAACAGCCATGTCTCCAGAAACAGCTTATATGATCACAGACATTTTAAAAGATACAATCACTGAAGGTACTGGTACGAATGCGCAAATCGCTGGGTTATATCAAGCCGGTAAGACCGGAACATCAAATTATACAGATGACGAGTATGCGAAACTTGGTATTTCTTCTGGTGTATATCCAGATATCCTATTTGCGGGCTATACACCAAATTATTCGATTTCCGTGTGGACAGGTTACAACAATAAAATGACACCTGTCACTTCAGAATCGTCACACGTGGCCTCTGATGTTTATCGCGAGCTTATGCAGTATGTTTCAGCTAACGTGACAAATACAGACTGGGAGATGCCAAGTGGCTTGATTCGTGTGGGCGGTGAACTGTACTATAAGGATCAATATACAGTGAGATCAAATACAGTTGCGCCATCAACAACTATTCCTTCTTCCAGCTATGTCCAGACTCCTGGAAGTTCAACAACAGAGACGACGACTCAAACTAGCTCTACTAGTCAAAGCGAATCAACCGCTGAGTCCTCAACAGAAAGCACGACAGCAGAGACAAGTGAGCCAGCGTCATCAACGACGGTTCCTACTTCTTCATCTGAAGAAAGCTCGACGCCGTCTTCATCTGCTCCTCCTGCTTCTTCCAGTGAACCAGCAACTAGCGAAGCGGATGCTGCAAATGACCATACACCATCCAGTAGCACCTCAGCTTCTGGAAACAGATAGAAAAAAGAAACCACGTCTACAGGCGTGGTTTCTTTTTTAGCGTCTTTTCTTTTAGGCGCATCCGATTTTTCCCATCTTGACATATTGATAGCAAAGGACACACCTCACACTTAGGATTTCTTGCTGTACAATGATATCTACCGAAAAAAATCAGTGTATGATGTGTCTTTACCCATAATTCTTGTGGCACTTTCCGCATCAGTGTTTCTTCTACTTCCATGACCGAGGCATCTAGTTTGCAGATCCTCAGTCGTTTTGAAACACGCTCAACATGGGTATCTACTGCGATTGCTGGTATCCCGAATGCATCTCCTAATACGACATTTGCCGTTTTTCTGCCCACGCCAGGAAGAGACATCAATTCTTCTCTTGTCGTTGGTACTTGTCCGTCGAAACGTTCAATCAGCTGCTGTGCACACGCTTTGATATTTTTTGCTTTGTTACGATACAAACCAATCGTTTTTATTTTGAGGATGATTTCATCGATTGAAGCATCTGCTAATGCATCAGGTGTTGGGAAGGAGGCAAACAAATCTGGCGTTGCTTTATTTACTGATACATCTGTCGCTTGGGCACTTAAGATCACTGCAATCAATAACTCAAATGGATTATTGTGTTTCAGTTCTCCGTGTGCTTCTGGGAACATTTCATACATCGTTTCTAGAGCTTCCATTGTCTTTTGTTTGCTTAACATATCCTGCTACTCCTCCAACCAATTTTTCAGCGAAACTTTTGGCAATTCTTCTTGTTGAGTCGGCTGCTCTACTTCTCTTTGAAGAAGTTGCTGTTTCCTTCGTTTTTGGTCTTCTTCTACTTGCTGTTTTGTACGTAGATTTTTTCTTTCCCACGATAGCAAAATGCGGTCAACGTAATTAAAACTATAAGCCTGATTCAATACGGCTTCCCGCAGTGCTAGCTTCAAAATTTCCGGCTGATAATGGTCTTCTTCTAGCCATTGTCCGATCCGCTGGAACTCGATCGAAGAAAGCGGGCGTCCAAATTCTTGTTCAAATAATTGATACACTGACTGGATTTCTTTTTCTTGTGTTTTTTCTTCGTATTTTTTTTCTTGTGTTTTTAAATACTCACCTAATTGATCATAAATAGGGTAAAGATTATATCGATCTGCTTTTTTACCGTTGACAATCGTCGTTTCTATCTTGATAAATCCATTTGTTACGAGACGATCCAGTATTTGAAAAATCTGATCTTGTTTGATTCCCATATCCATAGCAATCATCTGCAAATCAGGGAAAGTATCTCCTTCAAGCTGTGCCATGTGCAACTGTAGAACAAATAAAAATTCTTCAGATTGCAGACCGATCCTATGATAATTTTTAAGTAAAAGATTAGATATGACTGTTTGTCCAGCGCTTAAGTAATTTTCTAAATTCAACATGATTTCTCCTCCGCTCAATCACAGTATACGTAAAAAAAACATGGGAAGCAAGAACAGGTTTCTTTTCTATTGCTTCACTGATCGGTCAGATTTATAGTGTCGTCTACTTGATTTTTGTTTGTTTATGTTTTTGATGCGCATCTTCACTTTTCGGAATAAATAAATTAAGTAGATTTTGCTATTTCTTATAATGTTGACAAGGAAACAAAATTGCTATACACTATTTTTGTTTCCAAGTTAACATTATTTCATAAAGGAGTTTTTTAAATGTTCAGTTTCACAAATAAACATTCTAAAGTTTTTGGATATATTTCTGTCTTATTCACTGGATTAGGATTTACTATCGTCAGTCCTGTACTTCCTTTTTTAGCGCTGCCTTATTCCCACTCCGCACATCAGCAAGCTTTCTATATCACTTTGCTCATGTCTGTTTATGCTCTAGCTGCCTTCTTATCTGCCCCCATTCTCGGTAGCTTAAGTGATCATTTTGGGCGTCGTCCGATCCTTATTATCAGTTTATTAGGATCAAGTATTGGATATTTGATTTTTGGTTTAGGAAATTCGATATGGATGTTGTTCCTTGGTCGTATCATTGAAGGATTGACAGCAGGAGAAATCTCCACCTTATACGCTTACTTTGCCGACATCACGGAACCTAATGAAAGAACCAAAGTTTTTGGATGGATGGGTGCTTTAGTCGGTATAGGAACAACGCTTGGTCCTATTATAGGTGGTCTATTAGCTGAGTTGGGGAATTCTGTTCCTATATTTATTGGAGCACTCTTTACTTTCTTAAATGCCGTTTATGGCTACACATTTATGCAAGAAAGCCTTCCAATGAAAAAACGTTCAGTAGATTTAAGTTTTTCCCATGTAAGACCTTTTCACCAATTAAAACAATTATTCAAGATTTCATCCGTTATTCCTTTATTGACAGCCGGTTTTGCTGTTTGGTTAGCGGCTGGCTCTCTTCAATCTATCTTTTCTCAATTTTCGATTGACACCTTTCAGTGGAAAGCGGGGTTGGTTGGTTTAAGCTTCTCTTTGATTGGAATCTTGGATATTGTCTCGCAATTGTTCATTATGCCTCGATTGCTCAAAAAAATTTCAGAACAGCAGATCACAAGAATAGGAATGTACAGTGAAATCCTCGCCTATTTATTCATCACATTATCTGGAATTCTTCTACTGCCGATTTTGTTTTTATTTGGGATTATCTGTTATGGTTTTGGCGATTCTATTTTTACTCCTGTATTCAATGGCCAACTATCCAATTCTGTCTCAGAAAACCAGCAAGGTCTTGTAATGGGCGGTACCCAAAGCATACAATCTCTATCGCGCGTCATCGGCCCGCTAATCGCAGGACAGCTTTATCCCGTAGCACCATTTCTTCCGACGATATTCGGGTTTTTGCTTATGATTTTTGCCTATTATTATTACAATATAAAACATTAGTTTCATTTGCTACTTCGTATAAATTCTCTGTATCGACCGATAAAACGAAATACTGTGTCAAATTCTTCTTTTGACATATTTTCAAATACAGCAGCATCTCGCTGTACCCATTTTTGATGGAGCTGCTCGTGTCTATTCTTTATTTTTTGTCCGATTGGCGTCAATTGAAAATAGATTTCTTTTTTATTCTCTTCGCTTTGATAAGTTTTTATGATCCCTCTGGCTATCAGCTTTTTTGTTAACTTACTGATGGCTCCTCTAGTCATATAACTAGCATTCGCTAATTTTGTCACGTTAGGATCAGGGATTTTCCCGATATGTTCAATCACTTCTAGTTCATTTAGCGTAAATCCTGCAAATTCTTTTTCCATTTCTGGTTTATTACGATGAATAATCTCATTAGCTAAATCCAGATATTCTTCTATTAGCAGCTGTCTTTTATCCATTTCTACACCTTCTTTTTCTTTCATTATATTATTTTTTTGTTTCCTAAACAACAAAGTTAAAAGGATTTTGTAGTAAAAAAGAGAATGAAATCAAGAAAAAAGGGGTTTGACAAAAATGTCATAACCCTTTTTTCCGAATAAACGGTGTTTAAACATCATCTTCTGTTTCTAGTTCATACGGCTGTCCTTCATATGTGTACTCCGTATTCAATGTGCCGTCATTTTCATCTGAGTAGATGCGCCGACTGAAAGGAAAACGATGAGAAGCATTATCTTTCGCATCTTCTGCTGGCATCGTATAATATTCCTCTTGTGTTTCATTCAATTGAGAGAGCACTTGCTCCGCCAACTTATCTATATTGATCGTCGACTCTTTCGCAACATTTTTATAATCTTCTAAAAATGCATCTTGTTGGACAAAATATTCTTTATTCATCTTCTTTCTCACCTTTCTTTTCAAGTTCAAGTAAAACTGCTTGTTCTTTTATGTAACAGCTTTATCTTTGTTGCTTATTGTGACAAAAAATGCGAAGAAAGACAACTAATTGTACTTTTCACAAAAAGACAGAGGGTCGTGACAAAAAATGCGTCACAACCCTTTTTCCAAAATAAACGGTAATCAGTCAAAACTAAACAGCTCTTTCATAACCGCTCCCGTCTGTCTTTCTTTATTGTGCTGTTTCGATTTCGCCTAGCGCTGCTTGTGCAAGTAGGTTCAAGTAATTCCAAGGACGGTCAAAATGTGGTTGGAAGAAGAAGTCTGAAAGAGCAAGATCTTCTACAGTCATTTTATTTTGAACAGCTAAAGACATAGTATTTGCTGATTGCGTAATGTCGTATTTAGACATGAACTGAGCACCAACGATACGATTTGTGCCTTTTTCATAAACTAACTCCATCATTACTTTTTCGGTAGTCGGCATGAACTCTGGACGATAATTATCTTCAAATACCGTTGCTTGGACTTCTAAATCGTTCAATGTTGCGCTTTCTTTAGTTACTCCTGTCGAGCCAATCGTCCAGCCAAATAGATAAAGTCCTGAAGTTCCTTGAGTCCCACGATACGCCATTTTATGCTCTGTCAAGTTATTTCCTACAAGCAATCCTTGGCGCACGGCATTTGTTGCCAGAGGAATATAGTTTTGTGTACCACTTGGATTGTAGTTGACTACTGCTGAATCTCCAGCGGCAAAAATGTCTGGATCACTTGTTTGCATGTATTCATTTACTTTGATTGCCCCGTTCGGCAGTGTCTCTACTTTTCCTTCGATCAGTTTTGTATTTGGACGGAAGCCCACACATAAAATGACCATATCTGTGTCAAATGTATCTGTTGGTGTAGCTACTTGTTTCACTTTTCCTTCTTCATCTGTGATGAATTCAGTGACATTTTCACCTAGTGCAAGAGTGACACCGCGGTCTGTCAATTCTTTTTCTAGGATATCTGTGAATGGTTTATCTAGATATTTATTCAAGATGCGGTCTAACCCATCAATCAATGTTACTTGTTTTCCAGATTCGACAAAAGCTTCGACTAATTCAATACCGATATACCCACCACCAACGATTACTACACGTTTCGCTTCTTTCGCTTGTGCAATGATTTCATTTGCTTGGTTGTAGTTTTTGCATAGGAGTACATTTTTTGCATCAATTCCACTAATCGGTGGGATGATAGGCCATGAACCAGTTGTCATTACTAATTTATCATAAGAAACTGTTTCTGTTTCTCCTGTTTTCAGATCTTTTGCCGTCACTGTTTTGTTTTCTGTATCGACGTCTGTTACATCGTGTTCCATTTTAACTGTTGCTCCTAATGAAGATAATTCTTCAGGGTTTGAGTAGAACAAGCCTGCTGGGTCTTTTACTACTCCGCCGACATAAAGTGCGATACCGCAAGATAAGAAAGAAATATTGTCATTTCTTTCATATACTGTCACTTCTGCTTCTGGATGATTTTTTAAAATACTTTTTACAGCTGCAGTACCTGCATGAGTACAGCCAATTACTACTACTTTCATTTATGGTCCCTCCGATTAACATTTTGTCCTTCGACAAAATTACTATAACAGAAATAAAACGGATACAACAGTTTAATGCTTGTGAATTCACAAAGGTTTATTTGTAGTTTTACTCATTTACAATCATAGAAATCCATTGTTAGCAAGATTCTCATTGTGATAATATTCACTTTAACATTTGTCCTTGTGAATAAAAGACAAAAAAATAAAAAAAGCTAGCGTTTTTTTACGCAGCCAGCTTTTTTAGGTGTAACACTTGTAGAAACTGTTTTTACATTTGTGCCTTTTTTTCTGATTCTTTACAGTCTGGACAAAGTCCATACAATTCCAGCCGATGTTCGTTAATCTCAAAATCAGTCAGCCTACTCGCAGCCATTTCTATATCTTCTAACCCTGGGTAATGAAAATCAACGATCTTACCACAGTTTTCGCAAATCACATGATAGTGACGCTTTGAGCTGAAATCAAAACGGCTAGAAGCATCGCCGTACTTCATTTCTTGAACAAATCCAATCGAAGTAAACAGACGAAGATTGTTGTAAACGGTCGCAACACTCATGTTTGGGAAACGATGTTCAAGTGCTTTATAAATCTCATCAGCTGTTGGATGGGAATGATGTTCAATCAAATATTCTAAAACCGCGTACCGTTGAGGTGTGATTCGAATGTTCTCTTTTTTTAACTTTTCGATAACCTCTTCGACTAACTTATTTTCCATGTAAACACCCCACGTTGTTATTCTCGTCTTATCATACTATTTTTACATTTTAAAATCCACTTAACATGAAAAGAAAATTCAATTTTATTGTATTTTAATGAAAAAAAGACGTAAAACAGTCATGTTCACCATTCTACGTCTCTATTCAACTAACTCTTTTCTTATCATAGATTTTTGTGTTTTCTTTTCATCTGTAAAAGCCTTCCACATAAACCTATTTATAGAGAAACTAGTTTATTTACATTTCTTGGTAAAGGGCTGTAGATAAATAACGTTCACCATTGTCGGGAACGACTGCTAATACCTTTTTGCCTTTTCCTAGTTCTTTTGCGACTTTTAATGCGGCAGCAATTGCAGCGCCAGATGAGATACCTACTAAAATTCCTTCTTTTCGTCCGACTTCTCTAGCTGTTTCCATCGCTTCGTCTCCAGTCACGGAAAGGACTTTATCATATACAGAGGTATCCAGTGTTTTAGGAACAAAGCCTGTACCGATCCCTTGGATTTTGTGAGGACCTGCTTCTTTTCCTTCTAAAATGGCAGATTCTGCCGGTTCTACCCCTACTAATTCGATCTTTGGATACACACGTTTTAATTCTCGGCCAGCGCCAGTGATTGTCCCGCCTGTCCCGATACCTGCGACAAAAGCGTCCAATCCATTTACTCCAAAGGCTTGATGAATCTCTGGACCAGTCGTTTTTTCATGTACAAGAGGATTTGCTTCATTTTCAAATTGTAATGGTAAAAAGTAGCCATTTTCTTTTGCCAAACGTTCTGCTTCTCTAATGGATCCAGAAATACCATCCACACCAGGCGTCAGAATCAACTCTGCGCCGTATCCTTTCATCAATAAACGTCTTTCGATACTCATCGTCTCAGGCATCACGATAATGACTTTATATCCTTTCGCGACTCCTACCATCGACAATCCGATTCCTGTATTTCCGGAGGTAGGTTCAATGATGGTATCTCCTGGTTTCAGTAATCCATCATGTTCCGCTTTTTCTATCATACTTAGAGCAATCCGGTCCTTTACACTTCCTCCTGGATTAAAAAACTCAAGTTTCACAAATACATCTGCTGAATCTTCTGGTACGATTTTATTTAATTTGACGATTGGCGTTTTACCAATCAATTCGGTGACTGAGTTATAGATAGCTGTCATCTTCAATTCCTCCTTGTCTTTGCTCTTCCCTACTTATCATAATACAATCTGTTCATTTCTGGCGAGTGATTCGTCTTTGACTAGCAAAAAAAAGACAAAGATATACCAGATATGGTAGTTTCTTTGCCTTTTTATCTAAATCACACGTTTAGTTCTTGTCCGACTAATAAAGAATAACTGGACATGGACATGCCGTTTTTCGCCATTAGATCATCAACAGACATGCCAAATTTTTGTGCAATATCCCATAGCGTATCTCCTGATACAACTGTATATGTTTGACTACTATTTGTATCCGCACCTGTTGTCGAAGATGATGATGACGTTGAAGTCGTCGTAGTAGTAGTTGTTGTTGTACTTGTTGTGGTCGCCGAACCAGTTGATGGTGTATCAAAACGGGTTAAATTATAAGTATTAATCAATGAGTTCAATTTGGTTCCATAATCTGGATCGGTAGCGTAACGACCTGTCAAGTACGCTGTTGCATCATAAAAACTTGTTGTATTGCTTTTCCATACACCAGCATAATGATAATCGCCTGTTGAAAAACTGGTTGAACGAAGAACATTTGCATGGTCTTGGAAGGATTCCCAATAAGAAGAATATTTTCGGAATGGTTCATTCATCGTTACCCATTGCCCGTTTACATATTCTTTGGTTGCCATATAAACGACCTGTCCGTTATAGCTTCCTTTTACACCGAACAAATTATAATTGGGCGCACTAGCTAATCCGGAAGTACCATATGCACTTTCCAACAACGCTTGAGCGATCATGACTGAAGCATACAAGTCATTACTTGCAGCAACTTCTGATGCAGACCAGCCGATTTGATCGATAAACGCTTGAGGATCAGCGACTGTTTGAGATCCTTGTTCATCTGCATGAACACTTTGCGGTACCGCTGTAACCATCATCGGCCCAACTAAAAGACTCGTTCCAATTAAAGGAGCAATCGCTTTTTTATTGATCACCATGTTTCTTTTAGGTCTATGGTGTCGGGCACTGCGGGTCTTCAGCTCTTGCATTCAAATTCCTCCTCAAAATAAAAAAACTTAATAAAAAGTTCTCTTCTTAAAACAAACTTAATTAATTAAATTATACTTTTAATTTTCAAGAAACACAAACTAATCCGAAGAATTCTTTGTTTTGTCATTCAAATGTAATATAACAGAAAACGAAAAGTAACATTGATTTATTCTTACCACCACATAAAAAACAGCTGCCTCCAACCTGCAGACAGCTGTCTTTATCATTCAAACAATGATTGGTGTCTATGATAATTGATTGTACGTATTCACAACATTTTCTACTGTAAATCCAAACTCTTCTAAAATTTTAGCGCCAGGAGCAGATGCACCGAAATGATCGATGGTAATCGTTGTTCCTTCTGTGCCCACATAGCGTTCCCATCCGAATGATGCAGCAGCTTCGATCGCCACGCGTTTCTTCACTGCTTTAGGAAGTACGCTTTCTTTGTATTCAGAAGATTGTTTTTCAAACAGGTCGAAGCTTGGCATAGAGACAACAGAAACATCTTTCCCGTTTTCTGCCAATTCTTTTTGAGCTTTCACAGCTAAATCAACTTCAGAACCAGTTGCAATCAAAATACCTTCTGGTGTTTCTCCTTTAGCTGGAGAAAGAACGTACGCGCCTTTTTTGACCATTTCATCTGCTACTTCTTTTGTAGAAGGCAATACAGGAAGGTTTTGGCGGCTCAATACAAGGATAGTAGGCGCATCAGTAGTCTCCATCGCCACTTTCCAAGCAGCACGCGTTTCATTTCCGTCTGCTGGACGAATCACTTGGACACCAGGCATGCAACGAACAGAAGCTAATTGTTCAATCGGTTCGTGTGTTGGTCCGTCTTCTCCGACAGCAACGGAGTCATGTGTCAAAACGTAAACAACAGGCGTATGTTGAATCGCTGCTAAACGAACAGCTGGTCTTAGGTAATCGACAAAGACAAAGAATGTTCCGCCATAGATACGAGTTCCGCCATGAAGTTGGATACCATTCATAGCCGAAGCCATCGCAAATTCGCGAACGCCAAACCAGATGTTACGTCCTTCATAATGTTCAGGAGTAAAATCTTTATCAGCAGCTACCATTGTATTATTGGAACCTGATAAATCTGCTGAACCGCCCCAGAAACTTGGTATAGCTTTCGATAATTCTTGGATGACTTCTTTACTTGAAACACGGCTTGCTTGACTGCTTCCTACTTCATAAGTTGGCAATTCTGCATCCCAGTTTTCTGGCAGTTTGCCATCAAAGGCATCTTCAAATTGTTGTGCCAATTCAGGATAAGCTTTTTTATAATTGGCAAACATTTCATTCCATGCATCTTCAGCTTTTTGTCCTTCTTCTATCATTGTTTGATGGAAGCGGGCAGCTACTTCTTCGGGAACAGTGAAGTCTGGATAATCCCATCCGTAAACTTCTTTAGCCATCTTGATACCCTCTTCGCCAAGAGGAGCACCATGAACAGCAGATGTTCCTTCTTTAGGAGCACCGTAGCCGATGACTGTTTTTACTTCGATCAACGTTGGTTTATCTGTTTCAGCTTTTGCTTGTTCAATCGCTTTAGAGATTGCTTCTAAGTCATTTCCGTCTTTTACTAAGATATGTTGCCAGCCATATGCTTCATAACGAGCACCAACATTTTCTGTGAACGCTTTTGAAGTTGGACCATCTAATGAAATATCGTTTGAATCATATAAAACGATTAATTTACCTAACTTCATATGACCTGCCATCGAACTTGCTTCTTGAGAGACTCCTTCCATCAAGTCTCCATCCCCACAAATTGCATACGTATAATGATCCATTATGTTGAAGTTTTCTTTGTTATAAGTTGCTGCAAGGTGTGCTTCTGCCATCGCCATACCAACAGCCATTGCAATCCCTTGGCCTAATGGGCCTGTAGTAGCTTCTACACCATCTGTATGATGGACTTCAGGATGTCCTGGTGTCTTAGAATCCCATTGACGGAATTGTTTCAAATCATCAATTGTCACTTGATAGCCAGCTAAATGAAGTAAACTATATAACATTGCTGACCCATGTCCTGCTGAAAGAATGAAACGGTCGCGATCAGCCCAACTTTTGGATGTCGTTGGATTTACTTTTAGGTGTTTTGTCCATAACGCATATGCCATAGGTGCTGCGCCCATCGGCAATCCAGGATGTCCTGAGTTTGCTTTTTGGACTGCTTCAATACTTAATGTACGAATTGTGTTAACGCCAAGTTGGTCAATTTTGTCAAACAAAATAACCCCTCCTATTAATTTAGGTTTTTTTTACCTTTATTTCTTACACTCTCATTCTATAAGATGTCACACGAAAAAGCAATCATTTTCAGTATTTTTTACTAAAAGTTGTCATTTCGGTTGTGTAAGCCTTTTTTCTTTTGGATTTCTTTTAATTTTTCCGGGGTCACGTCATTGCCCTCAGGATCGACGATTTTCATTCCTTCGATATGATGACGCATACCGGAACGAAAAGCTTCCAAATACTCTTTGCGCAAGTTGATTTGTTCTTGTTCTTCGGCTTTCGAGAGACCATTTTCCTTCTTTTTACGTGCGAGTTCATTGATCCGCTCTATTTTTTCAGGTGACAGCATGCTCAGCCCTCCTTTTACTCTCCTTCATATTATATAAAAACTGAAAAAAAAACAACTAGATAAACTAAATAAAATACGAACATTCGTTTGATTTAGCGCTTTTTATATGGTACTATTTATTTATCAAGTGAAAGAAGGTGTACCTTGTGGCCCGACAAACTGAATCAAGACAAATTGAAGTCTTACGTTATATCCATGAACAAGTAACCCAAAAAGGATACCCGCCAACTGTCCGTGAAATCGGGGAAGCTGTTCAGCTTTCTTCTACTTCTACTGTTCACGGTCATCTTGCACGGCTTGAAAAAAAAGGGTTTATCCAAAGAGATCCGACGAAACCTCGTGCAATCGAGTTGACAAAACAAGGTTTAGAAAAGATTGGGATTCGTCCAACAACTATACCAGTACTTGGCGTAGTAACAGCTGGAGAACCAATTTTAGCAGTAGAGGATGCTTCGGACTTCTTTCCGATCCCTCCTAATCTTTCTTCTGAAGAAGGCAGTCTCTTTATGCTGACGATTCGTGGAGATAGTATGATCAATGCTGGAATTTTGGATGGCGATAACGTGATCGTTCGGAAGCAGGAAACTGCACAAAACGGTGATATCGTCATTGCAATGACTGCAGAGGATGAAGCGACTTGCAAACGATTCTATAAAGAAAAAAACTACTTCCGTCTTCAACCTGAAAACGACTTACTCGAACCAATCATTTTAGATCAAGTATCTATATTAGGACGAGTAGTAGGGCTCTATCGTAGTCATATCTATTAATTAGTACTAAAAAAGAAAATTGTTTAAAACCGAGTTTGAGACCATTGTCTCAAACTCTTTTTTCGCCCAAGTTCTTCTTCTTTCAAATTTTTATCACTTCCCTCTTTACAAACCGAACAAATATTCGTATACTAAATACACGAACAATTGTTCGTATAAATTAACGAGGTGAGAATTCATGAAATCAATGAGACGTCTTGGCTTAGTATTAACTGTTTTGTTTTTAGGTATTATTATTGGTAATTTCGGCATACGTCCAGCTTTACTTGTGTTTGTTCCGTTATTTACTTTGTGGTTCATGTTGTGGGATGAAAAGAAGTACCGTCAATCTGAGCGGCGCAGAATTCATGAAGATCATTTCTATCATGAACCCTACTACAGATCCAGGCAATCATAATGAGGATTGACTGCTAATTGTTCAAAAGACAAAAAGTTAAACTTTTACGAGGGTGTGACAAAAATCGGTCACATCCTTTTTTTCGAACCTTTACTGGACTTTGACTGGTTCCATTTATAAAAAAATAGCGACCCTCAAGCGTCAGAGTGCCTATCTGACTTTTGAGGGTCGCTTTAAAATCGCTTTTTCTACTTAATATTCCATTAATGTAATAATGTCGTATCCTTTGATTTTGTCGCGTCCATGGAGATCCATCAATTCGATCAAAAATGCGCAGCCTACGACTACACCACCTAATTGTTCGATCAGTTCGATTGTCGCTTTGATCGTTCCACCAGTAGCCAGCAAATCGTCACAAATCAGCACACGTTGACCTGGTTTAATGGCATCCTTATGCAATGTCAATGTATCTGTTCCATATTCTAATCCATAAGTCACTTCGATGGTTTCTCGAGGTAATTTTCCTTTTTTGCGGACTGGTGCAAAACCGACTCCTAACTCATAAGCAACAGGACATCCTACGATGAACCCACGTGCTTCTGGTCCAACTACCATATCAATTCGTTTTTCTTTTGCATAATTTACGATTTGCTTCGTAGCTTCCCGATAAGCGTCACCATCTGCCATCAGCGGGGAAATATCTCGGAACACAATTCCTTTTGACGGATAGTCGGGAATACTGGCAATATAATCTTTTAAATCCACTCTTTGTTTCCTCCTAGGTTGTTAACCATTTCTTTATGGTAGGAATATCGCTCAAAAGCAAAAATTCCTCAACTTTGATTTTATTTAGCCGCCGCTGGTATAATTTGCTCTCAGTCAAAGGATGACTTTCTGGGCTGGCGACTTTTTGTAAAACACCGTTCTCTATTGTAACAAATTTCAATTCAAAAAACACCTGTATCATAAAAATTAATAATTTTTCAGGGATACGCAAATATTGAGCTACTGCTTTTATTTTATGACGTATATCTATTCGTTCTTGAGAATGGATCAATTTAAACAATTTTGCGTACTGTTCTCTTGTGCCTACCCCATTCAAATAAGCCTCATCAGGTGAAATCCCCATCAGATAAACACGATTGAATGAATAAGACCCAAAGACTTCTTTCAGCTTTGCTAAATCATCTGGACAATCCATAATAACCAGAGATTTCGGTTTTCTTTTTTCAATTACTGCGTGTATAGAATCCATTCCTTCGAAAACAATCGCCGTTTCTTGGATGCGCTCCGGCACGAATTTCAACGTCGAAGAATCAAAAGCTAAATAAAGACTGTCTTCAGATGTTCGGCTCTGTTCACGGAAACGTTTTGCCCGCCAATCAAATACCTGCAGACCACCTACTGCAAAATCAGATACCATCAGTTGCGGTTTCTTACGTCCATTCCATTCATTGATCGAAAGCTTTCCTACTACATCTACTAGATTATTCAGTAGTTCTTCTTCTTGAGTTCCAAAACCAAAAGCGACCGCATCAAGCTGACTAGATTCATCGGAAAGGACAAATTTCAGATGCTGTTGGTTTGCTCCGATTCTTTTGACATTCGCTGCTTGGACTTGCCGAAATAAAAATTGAGGTAAAGGATTATCTGTACCAAATGGCGCTAATAATTTTAGTTCATCAATACGCTCTACTGTTACTTCATTCGGAAGTAGCACTTCATCAATTCTTAATTTAGGACCTCTTGTCAAATCGATTTGACGATCGACTATATATTGGTTCATCTTCTCCTGTAGTATTGTGACATTTTCACTTGGCATCGTTAATCCGACTGCTGCATGATGTCCTCCAAAATAAGTAAATAAATCCCGCATCTGGTCAAGCATTTCAAAAAGGTTCAAGGCTTCAACACTACGTCCAGAACCTTTAGCTGATCCGTCTTCTTTTAAAGTAAGAACAAGCGTTGGTTTACCAGTTTCGTTCATTATTTTTCCTGCAACAATACCTAAAACACCTTCATGCCATCCTCGGTTTACCAATAGATGGATATGATTCTCCTTATTGACCATTGCTAATGCTTCTTCTGTTATCTGCTCTACGATTGCTTTTCTTTCTTCATTGATTTCATTCAATTTTTTTGCTTGAATGGATGCCTCTTCTTCGTCAAACGTTGCAAGCAATGAAACGGCAGGTCGCGGGTCACCCATCCGACCAATAGCATTTAGTCTGGGCGCAATCGAAAAGCCGATCGTTGTTTCGTCTGCATCTCTCATTTTTACGCCACTTTCTTCAAACAGCGCCTGAAGTCCTATCCGTTCTGAATGATGGATGGCATCGATTCCTAATGCAACAAGGATTCGATTCTCATCAGTCAATGAAACTAAATCGGCGATCGTTCCTATCGCTACTAAATCCAAAAATTCTGCAGGTGGTTCTTCCAACAATGCAGAAGCTACTTTGAATGCTACTCCGACTCCTGCCAGATCTGGAAATGGATATTGCCCCGCTGGATGACGAGGATGAACAATCGCATAGGCGTCTGGTAATTTCTCAGGTAGCTCGTGATGGTCTGTAATGATCACGTCTACACCAGCTTGCTGAGCATATGCTACCGCATCATTTCCTGCTACCCCGTTATCAACAGTGATGATCAGCTGGATGCCTTCTTGGATCTTTTCTTGGTATACCGATTGGTTTGGTCCATACCCATGCTCAAATCGATTTGGCAAAAATACTTCTACTTCTGCGCCAAGTAATTCCAGTGTTTCTTTCATTACCGTTGCACTGGTGATTCCGTCTGCATCATAATCACCGTAAACGAGGATTTTTTCTCCACTGATTACAGCTTCTTGTATTCGACTGATTGCTCTATCCATATCGTGCATCAGATACGGATCATGTAGTTCTTGTTCTTTTGGATGTAAAAATCGGTTGATATCCTCTTCCTCATGGTAACCTCTTTGCCACAGTAACTTACCGACAAATGGAGATAATTTCAGTTCACGAATCATTTGGAGAAAGGATTCAGAAGGCTCTGTCTCGCTTAACTTCCAATCAAAATTTGCTTGTCTCACTTTCTCACTCCTAACTTAGTTATTATAGCAAAGGAAATCAGCAAAAAAAAGCAGAAAGAAAGAATAAAAATAGATCAGATCCGCTAGACTGATGTTCAGCAGGACCCGATCTTTTATACGACCATTTATGAAATATCCCTATTAGTCAAAATAATTGAAGCTTTGTTTTGGCGCTTGCGTTTTTTGTTCTTCCGGTGCTTTCAATTGACTGATTTGTGCTGTTTTCGCTTGTAATTCCGCCTGATAAGCAGCTTCTAACTCCGCGCGTTCGTTTCTAAACTCGCGTTGCTGTTCTTCTTTTGCTTCTTCAATTTTCTTTTGCAGATCTGTTTGGTATTCTGATATTTCCTGAGTCAGCTGCTTGATTTGCTTTTTTTGCTGCCATAGTGTTGCCGAAGCAGTCAAGAATACAATCAGTGCACCAATCAGCGCAGAACCGATAATCACTAAGATCAACGGTGCAGAAAAGGAAGTGAAGCCAAAACTTACAGGGACATTTTTATTGTTCAATACAGCAAAAAGAACAATAATCAAAACTAAGATAAATCCAAGAATCACATTGCTTTGCTTTTTCAATTCCTCCACCTACTTTTTGTTAAAAATTCCGCTGGCTAAATAATCACCAATCGTTGGAAACAGCGTATAAAATTTTGATGCAACTTCTAAAATAAACGGTTGATTGATTTCCCGTTTTGGATGTCTCATATTGCGGACGATCATTTTTGCCAACTTAGTGGGTTCTAAAACGATTTGCCCGACTTTTTCCAAATAGCTTCCGCTTGGATCAGCCTTGTCAAAGAAATCTGTCTCGATTGGACCTGGATTTACTGTCGTAACAGCTACACCAAGTGGTTTCAATTCTAATCGCAAGGCGTTGGAAAAACCAAGGACTGCAAATTTCGTGGCAGAATAAACCGTTGATTTTGCAGTTGCCATTTTTCCAGCCATTGAGGCGATATTAATAATATGTCCTTGTCTTCTTTCTGCCATATCGATCGCAAATTTTTGTGTCAAAACCATCATTCCTAAGATATTGACTTCAAACATATCGTACGCTTTTCCAAGATCGAATGTAAGGAAGTCCTCGAAAATACCAAAACCAGCATTGTTTACCAGAATATCGACACGTCCAACTTCTTCCATTACTTTTTCATATAGTTCATCCACACTATAAGGATCGCTGACATCTACTTTGAAAGCATAAGCCTCTTTGCCGCTCAAGCGTCTGCACTCGTCTCTGACACCTTCTACAAATGCCATTCTTCGTGCGCAACTTATAACGATTGCTCCTTGCTTTGCTGCTTCATAACAGATTTGCGCGCCTAGACCACCTGAACTACCTGTTACTAAAACAACTTTATCTTCTAAATTCATGCCTCATCCTCCTCACGAAATGGTATCTCAATGCTATCAAAATCTTTCATGATCGTCGTGTTTTCAAACACTTCTTTTGCTTCTTTTTCAAGCTCTAGAGCTGCTTTTCCTAAATATCTTGCACTGATATGAGTAAGCAACAGCCGTTTTGCCTGCGCTTCTTTTGCAACTTCAGCAGCTTGATGAGTCGTAGAATGGAAATAGTTATGCGCCATTCTTGCTTCATCTTTATTAAATGTGCTTTCATGTACCAAAATATCACTGTTTTCCGCAAGCACAACAGAATTATGTGTTTTTCTCGTGTCGCCTAAAATAGTCACGATCCGCCCTTTTTTATTTGGGCCTACGAAATCTTTTCCATTGATCGTCCGACCATCTTCTAGTTGGATCGTTTCCCCTTGCTTCAGCTTGCCGTACAGGGGTCCAGCCGGAATGCCTAATTCTTTCAGACGATCCACCTGCAATTCTCCTTTATGATCATGTTCAACCACACGATAACCGAAACTGTCGATTCCATGATTTAGTTTTTTTGCATAAACAGAAAATTGCTGATCAGTAAAAATCGGGTCTGTTTCATTTAACTCGATGAATTTCAGCGGATAACTTAACCGTGTTTGCGAAATGCCTAAAGAGACTTTTATGTATTCCTCTATCCCTTTTGGCCCGTAAATCTCTAATGGCGTATCCCCACCTTGAAATGAACGGCTGCTGATGAGTCCGGGAAGCCCAAAAATATGATCGCCGTGTAAATGTGTAATGAAAATTTTACCGATTTTTCTCGGACGGATAGTCGTTCGCAAAATCTGCATTTGCGTGCCTTCACCACAGTCGAATAACCAAACTTCATTACGTTCGTCTAAAAGTTTCAATGCTATACTTGTCACATTTCTATGTTTTGCAGGAACACCTGCGCCTGTTCCTAAAAATTGTAATTCCATAATCTACCTGACTTTCTTTAAGTTCCTCTTTAATTTTAGGGGAAAAAGATAGGATAATCAACCGTAAGTCGATAAAGGCTTCAAATAAAAACGATGTTCCTCTGTGATAACGTTTTCTTTAAACTCCATTGTAAAAACAGCAGCGAACCCTTTTGAGATTCTCTGCTGTTTTTATTAATTTGAAGATTCGGAACTCTCATTGTCATCGGAAGATTGCGGATGTTTGTCCTCCCAAGTCTTTTGGGCAGCTTCTTTCGCCTGCTTTTCGGCTTCCTTCGCATCATGCACATCTTTTTCGACATCTTCATAATCCAAACGGGTAATTTCTCCGCCTAATTCCATCATCACTAATTGATTCAATGGACGATTGTCTTCTTCATCCGCAATCAAAATCAGTCCTGTAGCTCCTTCACCGATTTTATTTCCTACAAAGTCGAACACAGTCTGAGCATCTTTTATTTCTTTTGCATCTTGTGTCGCACCGATCATCCCTCCAGCAAACCATCCTAATAAAATCCCTAGCGGCCCACCTAATACACCAACCAACATACCAATCAACCCACCAGTAGAAGATTTGTTATTCCCAGTAAAGTCGATAAAATCTTCTATTTTGAATTGATGGGTTCCATTGGGATCATGGCTGACAACGGCCATCTGTTCTCCTTTGATCGAACGAACAGCATGTAGTTTTTTGATTTCTGAAAATGCCTGATACGCTTGGCTTTCTACTTGAAAATTTAAAATGATTACTCGCTTGCTCATTGAAAACGCCCCTTTCATACCTTCTTGTTATTTATTTTACCTTTAATTGTAAAATAAGAAAAGAAAAGCACTCTTTCCTACCCAATAAAAAGGAGAATGGCCTCAGCCATACTCCCCTTAGATTCGAAACTATATTTTTTGGTATTTGTTTTTATTTGTTTGCCTATTCGACAAATTCAAATTCAAATTCACCGATACGGACAAGGTCGCCATCTTTCGCCCCACGTGCCCGAAGTGCCTCATCCACACCCATACCACGTAATTGACGAGCAAAACGCATTACCGTTTCATCATGATCGAAATTCGTCATTTGGAATAATTTTTCGATCTTCTCACCGGATAAGATCCACGTTGCATCTGAATCACGATCGATTTGGAACTCAGGACCTTCTGGATTGAATCCATAGTGTACAGTTTCTTCTTCCAGTTCTTCCTCGTACAATGGGAATTCTGGCGTTACTTCTAACAAGTCTGCTGTAGCATTCAATAACGCATCCAATCCTTGTCGAGTCACTCCAGAAATTGGAAATACTGGGATATCATCAGCGAATTCGTCTTCTTTTTCCTTGTTCAGCTGTTCTTTGAATTTCACTAGGTTTTCCTGTGCATCCGGCATATCCATTTTGTTTGCCACAATGATTTGCGGACGCTCTAACAAGCGTAAGTTGTAAGTAGATAATTCTTTGTTGATGGCAAGATAGTCTTCGTAAGGATCTCGTCCTTCCATCCCACTCATATCGATCACATGTAAAATAACTCGCGTTCTTTCGATATGACGAAGGAATTGTGTACCTAGTCCAACACCTTGCGAAGCTCCTTCAATCAACCCTGGCAAGTCTGCTGCGGCAAAACTTCTGCCATCACTTGTAGTAACCATTCCCAAGTTAGGGACGAGTGTCGTGAAATGATAAGCGCCGATCTTTGGACGAGCAGATGAAATCACAGATAGCAAAGTCGATTTTCCAACAGATGGAAAGCCTACAAGCCCAACGTCTGCCAATACTTTCAATTCCAGTTCGATTTTTCGTTCTTGTCCTGGTTCCCCGTTTTCAGCAATTTCCGGTGCAGGGTTCCGAGGAGAGGCAAACCGGATATTTCCTCGTCCGCCACGTCCCCCTTTCGCCACAACTAGTGTTTGACCATTTTCAATCAAATCTCCTAAAAGAGCACCAGTCTCTGCATCTCGGACAGTGGTTCCTTGCGGTACTTTCACATAGGTATCTTCTGAACCACGGCCGTGCATCCCTTTACTCATTCCATTTTCACCTGGCTGCGCTTTGAAATGGCGATTAAAACGAAAGTCCATCAATGTACGCAAACCTTCATCGACGATCAAGATGACATCACCGCCACGACCACCGTCTCCACCAGCCGGTCCGCCGTCAGGAACGTATTTTTCGCGACGAAATGCAACCATTCCGTCTCCGCCCTTGCCAGCTTTCACATCGATCGTTACTTGATCTAAAAACATGGACATAATTAAGTCCTCCTATTATTCAATTTATTTATTTGACTGCCTGAATTTCCACAATAAACAAAAGTCTTCCTTATTTTATCGGTGAAATCTGTTTTTGTCTATCATTTCAGCAAAAAGATTGATTGCCTTCTTCTTTTTTTATTATTTGGTAAGGTTTCCAACCATTTTTCTGCTATCGAGTATAATTTTTTGACAAAATATGCTTTGCGTAGCAGAATAACAGTGTATTAATTGTATTAATTGAGGATGCCGTTTCATAGCACCCCTAATAAAGGAGGAACTTTTGATATGACAGTAAAAGTAGGTATTAACGGATTTGGGCGTATCGGCCGTCTGGCTTTCCGCCGCATCAAAGAAGTATCAGATGATATTGAAGTAGTAGCAATCAACGACTTAACAAGTCCAACTATGTTAGCACAATTATTGCAATTTGACTCTACTCATGGTACTTATCCTGGCACAGTTACTGCAACAGAAGACTCAATCGTAGTGGATGGCGAAGCAACGCGTGTTTATGCAGAACCCGACGCAAGCAAAATCCCTTGGGTAAAAGAAAACGGTGTAGATATCGTACTAGAATGTACTGGTTTTTATACATCTGAAGAAAAAGCGAAAGCGCATTTAGATGCTGGTGTCAAACGAGTAGTTATTTCTGCCCCAGCTGGTGCAATGAAAACTATCGTCTATAACGTCAATGATGATACATTAGATGAAAACGACCGAATCATCTCAGCAGGTTCATGTACAACAAACTGTTTAGCACCTATGGCTTATTTCTTGAATAATGAATTTGGGATCGAAGTTGGTACAATGACAACAGTCCATGCCTACACTTCAACCCAAATGCTGTTAGATGGACCAGTAAGAGGCGGTAATTTACGTGCTGCTCGTTCAGCTGCTGACAACACTATTCCACATTCTACTGGTGCTGCAAAAGCAATCGGCTTAGTTATCCCTGAGTTACAAGGAAAATTACAAGGACATGCGCAACGTGTTCCAGTCGTTGATGGTTCATTAACTGAATTAGTTTCAGTATTGAAAACCAAAGTAACTGCTGATCAAGTAAATGAAGCAATCAAAAAACACACAGTTGACAATCCTTCATTTGGGTATGATGATCGTCAAATCGTTTCTAGCGATGTCATTGGCACAACTCAAGGTTCGATCTTTGATCCAACCCAAACAGAAGTAACAACTGCTGGCGATTTCCAACTTGTCAAAACTGTTGCATGGTATGACAATGAGTACGGATTCACTTGCCAAATGATTCGCTTACTAGAAAAATTCGCTAACTTGTAATTTAATAAATCAAACAATAAAACAAGCCTTTGACTGGGTCCAGTCAAAGGCTTGTTTCTTTTTATCCTCTTGCATTTAAACTAGTTCAATGAACATATTGGTTTAAAAATTGTTGGACTACTTGCTGATACTTTTCAGGATCTGTCTTGTATGCTTCCGCATGCTCGGCTCCTTTTACAACATACTTTTCTTTTGGCCCCTTCGTTGCACGATAAACCTTATCCAACATTTCAAATGGTACAAATGTGTCTGCGTCTCCATGTATAAATAGCATCGGACGCTGGTTTTTCTTTAATTGATCCACTGCACTTGCCTCACCGAAAAAGTAGCCGGCACGGACTTTTGTCACTAGACTCGTTACTTGCATAAGCGGAAACGCTGGAAGACTAAACATATCGTCTAGCTGATACGCAAGCTCATCATGGACAGAAGAATAACCGCAATCTTCAATAATTGCTTTTACGTTATTTGGTAATTTTTCTCCGCTAGTCATCATGACAGTTGCTGCCCCCATGCTGACACCATATAGAACGATTTCTTGCGAGTTTCCATTTTCTTCTAACACTTTGTTGATCCACTGCACATAGTCTTTGCGCTCTGGCCATCCAAATCCAATATAATCCCCTTCGCTTTTTCCATGCCCTCTTGCATCTGGAACAAGGACATTGTAGCCCATATCATGGAACATCTTTGCATAATTGGTCATCGTTTCAGCATCTCCCATGTAGCCATGAGCAACTAGAGCTGTTTTTTCACTTTTCGTTTCAGCAGGAAGATAAATCGCTGATAATTTCAGACCGTCTTTCGAAGTGATTGTCCAATTGCTTCGGTTCTCTTTTGAACTAAACCACTTATGTGCATCCGTTTCTTTGGATGTCTGTGTTGTACCTGGTGTATCTTCATCTAAAAAGTCTTTCTCAGACGGCACGACAGCATAATTATAAAAATAATTCCCTGCAAACAATAGCGCAACGATTAGAACTAGGGCAACACCTAGAAGGATTTTCATCCAAAGTTTCATAAATTATCCATCTCATTTCTCTTTTTTCATCTAACCTTGAATTAGTATAATCAAAGAATCTCTACTATGCAATGTTCATTTTTATAACCTATAAAAAAGCAAAATAAAAAAGCAGAAATAACTGGCTATTTCTAGCGGATTATTTCTGCAGCAACTCATTATCTATTTTTTATTTTCAATTAATTTAAAGCTTGACCAAGGTTTCAAAAAGTCAAGGAGGAACAGTTCGTCATCAGAAATTCTTCCTACGACATTGACCCGTCCGTCATTTTTCATGTCCTTCAAGGCGATTTGTGTTTCTCCCTTATATTGACCATACCCTTCATTATCAATCAGCACATCACCATGATGCATATCTCGCGTATTGTGAGGTGGAAAATCTTTTTCTTTATAATATACACGAGTCATCGTCGAACGAAGGATATACTCTGAGCGATCTCCTCGATAACTGTGGAGATTGTCAAACAAGCAGATTCGTTCGTTTTCTGTAATCCCTTCTTCCGTATCTACTTTCAATGTTGGATAATCTGCATTAAATGCTGCTGCCATTTCTTTCAATTCTTCTTCGCTTGCATACGCATTTCCAATAGAAATATCATCAATCAGCCCTGTAAGGATCAAATGCTTCACTTGTGTAGCAATCTCAAGGTCTCGGTGGTCTTCTAGTGTGCACAAGCCATCTTGTGTAGGCCAAGGGCCAAACTCAGCGGATTGCGAATTGACGAACGCCATCGTATTCAAATTATATTTTCTAAATTTTTCTGAACAAAAAACAAAATGGTCGTAGCCTAAACCAGAATATCGATGAGGATAAAAATTATGAGAACCTAATAAATTATCCGTGTTTGGCGAATAACTCATGATGTTGTCAACATAATTCGTGCCCGAACTCATATTGATCTCGATTTTGATACCGAAAGGATTACGCGTCATTTTTGCTTCTTCTGCTCCGGTGAACCCGATATCCAAGCGAACTCCATAGGCACCCATCTTATGGAAAAAGGATAAGTCATCGTAAGAAATCTCCAACTGTTCAAATAACGCTGGATTGATATCTACCATTACTTCCATGCCTAGGCTATTCGCATAATCAACTACTTCTTTAAATTCTGAAAGAACTTTTTCTTTGTCGTCGTTGATCTGCAGTAAACTGGTAAAAACCCGTTTATACCCATACTTATGAGCTAAATCCAAGTACGCTTTGTCCTTTTCAAATGTTGATCGTTCTGGATAAATCGAGATTCCTAATTTTCCCATATTACCATTTCCTCCTGCATCTTTTCGTTTTTGTATCCACTTACATTATAGCAAAGACAAAATAAATGGTCTACACCTTTTCTTTTTCTTTTAAAATAAATGATAAATTCCAATAATTTAAGTAGGTATTTCTCCTCTATTTTGTTATCATTAAAGATAACAAAACAGTAAATTGGAAAGGAATAGTTATGAAGAAAAATAAAGTTATTTTAAGTATTAGTTTAGCTGCAGCATTATTGTTTGCTGCTGGTTGTTCCGCAAACAGTACGACTTCTCCTAGTTCATCGGCTGAAAGTTCAAAAAGTACATCCACTGCGGAAAGTACAACTGCCAGTAGTGTCGATTTGAATGCATTGGAATTGCCACAATTGACGAAAGATGTAGCTGAAAATGAGGATTTGGTCGAAATGGTGACAAATAAAGGCACAATCAAAATCAAATTATTCCCTGAATATGCACCTAAAGCAGTTGAAAACTTTATGACACACGCAAAAGATGGTTACTATAATGGCCTGACTTTTCACCGCGTCATCAAAGATTTCATGATCCAAGGCGGTGATCCTAAAGGCGATGGCACTGGAGGCGAAAGTATTTGGGGAGAAGGATTTGAGACAGAGATCAACAACCACCTTTACAACATAAGAGGTGCGTTATCTATGGCTCGCTCACAAGATCCTAACAGTAACGGCAGCCAGTTCTTTATCGTTCAAAATTCAGATGATATGCATGATGGTCTTTTAAAAGATGATTACCCTCAAGCGATTATCGATGCTTATAAAAACGGCGGTTATCCTTCCCTGGATGGTCAGTACACTGTCTTCGGTCAAGTGATTGAAGGAATGGATGTCGTGGATGCTATTGCAAATGTCGAAACAGATAGTTCAGACAAACCAAAAGAAGAAGTAAAAATTGATAAAATCAATATACTGCAAGAAGCAAAATAAACAGAACATAAAAATGACGTCTGAATCTAGCAAATATGACAAAATGTGCTAGATTCAGACGTCTTCTTTTTACATAAAAAAGCAGGTAAGCATCCTTCTATTTTTCTATAACAACTTTTTTATGATCAAGCATTTTGGTTGACGATGAACGTGAACTCACACTCACAGACTTTTTTATCATCTACATATGCTGCAGATAACGCTGTACCGACTGACCCCTTCATTTTGGTGATTTCAAAATGACATTTCAGTACATCTCCTGGAACAACTTTTTGACGGAATTTGGCCTTATTGATTCCACCGATATAAGCTCGTTTTCCTAGGAACTCTTCTGATTTTAGGATAAGGATCGAACCTGCTTGTGCCAGTGTTTCTAGGATCAACGCACCCGGCATCACTGGATTGTCAGGAAAGTGACCTTGGAAAAAATCTTCATTGATCGTTACATTTTTTGTCGCAACGATCTTTTTTCCTGGTTCTAATGTATCTACATAATCAATATAACAAATAGGATAACGATTAGGGATCAAGTCCATTACTTCAGTAGCAGATAATACATAAGACATAATTAAACTCCTTCTTTCAGGCGATTGCCATTTTCATTACTTTGACTATCAAAGTATCATATTCCTAAATATTTAGCAATCTTTTTTTAATTTAAGAAAAAATAGTTTGACAATCAAAACATTTTGACTAATAATTAAGAAATCAAGAAGTTATTTTAGCTATTATTTTCTATTTTTTACGACTATCAAATTTTTATTAGAAACAAAGGAGAGTCATTATGTCATTTCTAGAAGGAAAAAAAATCGTCATCATGGGCGTCGCTAACAAAAAAAGCATTGCTTGGGGGTGCGCTGAAGCAATGTTGAAACAAGGGGCAGAGATTATCTATACTTACCAAAATGAACGAATGAAAAAATCATTAGTCAAATTGGTCGGCGAAGAAGCATTCACGGTAGAATGTGATGTTTCTAGCGACGAAAGCATCGAAAAAGCAATGAATGCCATCGGTGAATATGCTGGAGAGATCCACGGCCTTGTCCATGCAGTTGCTTACGCCAACAAAGAAGAATTGTCCGGAAATGTGTCTGATATTTCCAGAGACGGCTATCAATTAGCTCAAGATATCAGTAGCTACTCTTTGATTGCTGTATCAAAATACGCACAACCGTTTCTTGCACCAAATAGCGGAATCGTTAGCATGACTTATCTAGGTTCAGAGCGCGCAATCCCGAATTATAATATGATGGGTATCGCGAAAGCTTCTCTTGAAGCAGCTATCCGTTATTTGGCAGCTGAGTTTTCACCTAAAGGCATCCGAGTCAATGGTATTTCAGCTGGAGCAATCAAAACATTAGCTGTTACAGGGGTTAAGGACTATCAAAAACTGATCCAGTTATCTGAATCTCGTACGCCTGATCAGCAAGGTGTAACGATCGAAGAAGTCGGTAATGCTTGTGCTTTCTTGATCAGTCCTCTTTCCAGCGGGATCATCGGTGATATTATCTACGTTGACAAAGGTGTCCATCTTTCATAATCCTTTTGTTACATTCTTTAAAGTAAAACATATAAAAATCAGGAAAAAACTTTTTAAAGTCTCTTCCTGATTTTTTCTTTTTTACGTTTTTTCAACTTATTACTTTGAAATTACTCCACGACTTCAATCCAGCCTTCTGGTGCTTCGATGTCCCCGAATTGAATACCTGTCAATTCATCATACAACCGCTTTGTTACTGGTCCTACTTCCGTTTCGCTATAAAATACATGCAGATTATTATTGTGGTAGATCCCACCGATCGGAGAAATAACAGCCGCTGTACCACATGCACCAGCTTCTGCAAATTGATCTAGATCATCAATGAAAATATCTCCTTCTATTGCTTGAAGTCCTAGTCGCTCTTCGGCTAATTGCAGCAAAGAGTATTTCGTGATACTTGGTAAGATAGATGGCGATTGTGGAGTGATGAATTTTCCGTCTTTCGTAATCCCAAAGAAATTTGCTGCCCCTACTTCTTCGATTTTCGTGTGTGTGGCTGGATCAAGATAAACACAATCTGAGTAATCCAGTTCTTTTGCTTCTGTTCCTGGAAGTAAACTTGCTGCGTAATTTCCGCCGACTTTTGCTGCGCCTGTTCCCTTAGGAGCAGCACGATCATAATCAGATACAATAAAGTTCGTTGGTTTTAGCCCACCTTTGAAATACGCTCCTACTGGCGTACAGAAGACGACAAATAAGTATTCTGGAGCAGGATGGACACCGATGTTTTCACCGACCCCAATCAGTAAAGGACGCAAGTATAATGTAGCGCCTGTTCCATACGGAGGCACGAAAGATTCATTTGCTTTTACCACTTGCTTAACAGCATCAACGAACATTTTTTCAGGGACCATCGGCATCAGCAAGCGTCTAGCACTTTGATTCATCCGCCGACTATTTTGTTCAGGTCGAAAGAGATTGACCTTCCCGTCTTTTCGACGATAAGCTTTTAGACCTTCAAAACATTGCTGACCATAATGAAGCGCTGGAGATCCTTCGTGAATCGTCAGGTAATTATCTTCTGTCAATTCCCCTTCTTCCCATTGTCCGTCTTTCCATTTGGCAATGAAACGCCAAGGAGTTTTGATATAAGAAAATCCTAAATTGTTCCAATCGATTTGCATATACTTACCACCTTCGTTATTTTCTCCACATTTTATCATTATCCATATTATTTGTCATTTTATTTTCAGCTTTTTTCCTTCATTATAGTTATTTTTGCTATTTCCTTTTTTGAAAACTTCTTGGTACAATACAGAAAGAATCAAATTTTAGAAAAGAGGATTTTATGTTTTCATTATTAGCAACTGCCGGTACGACAGACTCTTCTGGCGAGACATTGACAGATCAAGCTGTCAGCAAAGTAAATGCGTTTCAGCGGTTTTGGGACGGGATTGATTGGGACGCCATTTTGGCTGCCTTTATCCAAAAAAGTTTATATCTGATTTTTTTGATCGTCCTTTTTTGGATTCTTCACCGTGTGGGAAAATATCTGATTGATAAGTCTTTTAATCAGTATTCTAAAAAAGCCATTCTAAACGAGAGCCGCTTAAAGACTTTACATAGTCTTTTAAATACTATTTTTCATTATACCCTTGGTTTCTTCTTTATCTACGCAATTTTATCTGCTATCGGTGTACCGATCGGTTCACTTTTGGCTGGTGCCGGAATTGCAGGTGTGGCGATCGGCCTTGGTGCCCAAGGGTTCATGAGTGATGTTATTACCGGATTTTTTATTATCATGGAACAACAGATGGATGTTGGAGACTACATCAAGTTAGCAAACTTAACGATTGAAGGAACCGTCGTATCTGTTGGTATCCGTACCCTTCAGCTGAAAGCAACGGATGGTACTGTCCATTTCATCCCGAATCGAAACATCACCACGATCAGCAATCTCTCTCGTGCAAATATGCAAGTACTTTTAGATATCCGGATCGTTCCTGAAGAAGGATATGACAAAATCTATGAGATCATTGATCGAGTAAATCATACATTAGCTGAAAAATACCAAGAAGAGCTTCAAACTGAACCTTCCATCTTTGGTTTAGTGGATCTTGGTAATAGTAATTTTGCTATTCGAACGGTCTGCTACGCATTGAACGGAAAACAATATGCCTTAAAAGAAGAGTTTTTGAGCTCCTATGTCAAAGAATTGACAGCTTCTGGGTTCACGATTCCGAACAGTCCAATTGCTGTCGGAAAATAATTTGGACAAACGATGCAACGGATCTCACTAAAAAGAGCGTGGGACAAAAGTAAAGAACACTTTTGTCCCACGCTCTAAACACGTATAAACAGCGGAAGCAGAAGCAACTCCTTCGGAAATAAGCTGAAATTCACAAAAATTCGAAAAGCAATTTTCGTGAATTCCTTCTTATTTCTTGGAGTTAAACGCTTCTGTCCCAGCCTCTTTTTCAAGATAAAGTCAAAACTGGTACGCTTTTGTTTCTACTTATTTTTTGATTATCTTTCAGTTTCTCGTTCTTTAGCTCACAATATCGATTTGTTCTTTTAATTCTTCGATTTTCGGAGACAATATATTGCGACGTTCTAATTCATGCACCATGAAGTTTACGGCTTTAAGCAGCTCTTTCCTTGTGATGATTCCTTTGAAAACCCGTTCTTCTGTGACAACCGGTAAAAAAGGCGAATCAACTAACAAATGGAGTACTTCTTCTAGTTCCCAATTTTCATCAATCGTCGGAACATCCGTTTCTGTTACATCAGCAACTGTTAGTCCTTCTAACGGATCCATGCTGATTGTTTGCAAGTCAATCATTTTATTGACCACATCTGATAAACTTACTAGTCCTACAAAGTGATCATCTTTTCCTAATACAGGAATTTTGGAATAACCGACCTTCGATAAGACAAGTAAACCATGGGATAATGGATGATGATACATAACATTTGCCACATTTTCTGCAGGAATCAAAAACGTTTCCTGATTTTCCAGCAGCATTTCTCTTACTATAGGTCCAATCATCTGATGGCCTCCATTTCTATTTCATTCAACACTACTATTTTACCGAAATCGGATGCAAAATTCACAAAATAAAGCTTATTTTTATTAAAAATTAGAGTTTTTTTATTCAGCGCTCTCTCGAAAAAGAAAAGGCCAACTCTTCAACTGCCTGATGGGCACGGTTATAGTATTGAACAGAAATTTGGTCATCTAAACTTTCAATAAGAGCATATGATGGGATTTGGATCGGGCCTCTAGGCTGAGAAATGCTACCAGGATTTAAAAACAGGATTTTCTGATCCATCTCACAGCCTATTTGATGGGTATGACCAAAAAAAACCATATCGGCATTTGCAGCTCGAGCTTCGATTGCTAACTGTGTCAAACCAAATCGGACATTCGATAAATGACCATGAGTCATGAATACTGTATCCTGACCAGTTTGGATCACTTTTTTCTGTTCGAATCCTGGTCCATAATCACAATTACCTTGAACCACTTGGAATGTATCCCATAATGGGTCAGAAGCTTCTAATTCCGAATCACCACAATGGAAAAAGATGTCCACTTCAGAACGATAACGATCTACTAAGTCAACGAGGATATCTCTGTCTCCATGATTATCACTTACTACTAAATACCGCATCTATCTCTCTCCTTCCAGCCATTGTTTCCACTCGGCACTCAATTTTTTCATTGCTTGAGCCCGATGACTGATCTTGTTTTTTTCTTCGCTCGATAATTCTGCTGCTGTTTGTTTCTGACCTTCTGGGATAAATAAAGGATCATACCCAAAGCCATTTTCGCCAGATGGTATACGGGCTACTCGACCGGGCCATTCCGCTTCTACTACGAGGCTGTCTTTTTTGGGTGCCGCGAATACTAATGTACAATGGAATTGTGCTGTTCTTTTTTCATCCGGCACATCTGTCAATTCATATAATAATTTGGCGTTATTCCCCGCATCACTTTTTTGTTCCCCTGCAAAACGTGCAGAATAGATTCCTGGCATACCGCCTAACGCATCCACTTTCAAACCTGAATCATCTGCTAAGACTGGTTGATCAAGCAATTGTGCAATCGTTTCTGCTTTTAATCGGGCATTTTCTTCAAATGTGCTGCCAGTTTCTTCCACATCTGGCAATTCAGGATAGTCAAGTAATGTTTTTACATGATATCCCGCTTCTTTGAACATATTTCGAAACTCTTCTGCTTTTCCTGGATTTCTTGTCGCAATGATGATTGTTTTTGTTTCTTCTATCCGCTCATTATCTTGAGCAAATTCTGTTAGCAAAGCATGTTTTTGCTCTTTGATCAAATCTTCAATCGCGTTTTTTCCAAAAAAGAGCATTTCATTCAACTGTTCTCCATCAAACGTTGCTTCTTCTCCAGTTCCTTGAATCTCCACGAATTTTCCTGATTCTGTCATCACGAGATTCATATCTACAAGTGCTGCGGAATCTTCTTGATAGTCCAAATCTGTCACGCAAGTCCCATCCGGCAAGATCCCTACGCTAACTGCAGCAAGATGCTCTTTGATTGGATCTTCTGACAATTCCTTTTCTCTTAAAAGCTTTTCAATTGCTAGTCTCAACGCGACGAATGCCCCAGTGATGCTAGCTGTTCTAGTTCCGCCATCCGCTTGGATCACATCGCAGTCTATGATGATACTACGCTCTCCCAGCTTTTCCAAGTCTATTACTGCACGCAAGGAGCGACCAATAAGACGCTGGATTTCCATTGTTCTACCAGAAAGTTTTCCTTTGCTGCTTTCTCTACGATTTCTCGTACTCGTTGCTCGAGGTAGCATACTGTATTCAGCTGTTACCCACCCTGTTCCTGTTTCTCTCAAAAAGGGAGGTACAGAATCCTCTACTGTTGCAGAACAAATAACTGTTGTATCACCAAAACGGATCACAACCGATCCCTCTGGATATTTGAAAACATTTGTTTGAAGCTCCAGTTTACGAAGCTCTTGGGCTTTTCTCCCGTCATGACGCATCCTTATTCTCCTCCCAATTCAATATGATCTACATTTAGGTGTCCGATTCCAAGCCAGTCTTCAGCTATTTCTTGGAAAAGTTTAGCAGATCCTGTTGTATAAAACTGACATAATGTCCGTCCATTTTGCGGTGAATTGCTCAAATTGAAATAATCGAGTAGCATAGATACTTCACCTACTGTTTCTGCTCCAGAATCGATCAGTTGAACATTTTCCCCCACTACATTTTGAATGATGGGGCGTAATAACGGATAATGGGTGCATCCCAAAATCAATGTATCGATTTTTTTAGTCGTTAACGGAGCTAATGTTTCTGCCACGATTTTTTTTGCCACAGATGAATGGTATTCATTACTTTCGACAACTGAAACAAATTTTGGACAAGCAAGACTTGTCACAGTCAATTCTGGCACTTTCTCTTTCAATGCTTTTTCATAAGCTTGACTTTTTACCGTACCAATCGTACCGATAATGCCAACTTGTTTATTTTGTGTTTTTTTTACTGCCGCTCTTGTACCGGGAAGGATCACACCGATGACTGGAATAGAAAGAGCAGCTTTGATTTCTTCTAAAGCAACCGCAGTTGCGGTATTGCAGGCAATCACTAGCATCTTGATTCCTTGCTCCACCAGATAATCCGTCATTTCCCAAGTATACTGGATTACCTGTTCCGCAGGTCTAGGACCATACGGGCAGCGTGCTGTGTCTCCTACAAATAAAATATTTTCATTCGGTAATTGTTTCAGGGCTTCTTTCACTACAGTCAAGCCGCCGACACCTGAATCAATAAATCCGATAGGGCGATTATCTGTCAATCGTATCATCCTTTTTTTCAATAAATTCTATCTTCCCTATTGTGTACTTTTTAGCGTGAATTTTCAAGTGCTCTCACTTGCTTAAAACAATCAAAATCTCTTTTTTTCGAATGGAAAGAGGAAAAGCGGTTGTGACTTTAGTTTGCCACAACCGCTAAAAGAATCATCTATTAATAACTGTACCGTCTCTTTTCCAAGTAACCGGAAAGCAGAGAAAGCGCGTAACACACCACGAAGTACATAAGTGTCATGATGATGAACATCGGAAGCACATAATTGGTATTCTGTCCATAAATAATACGTGCCTGATGAGAAAGTTCAGGTAAAGAAATGATTACTGCTAATGAAGTATCTTTTATCAGTGAAATCAATTGGCTCACAATTGCCGGGATCATTGATTTGAATGCTTGCGGCAAGACGATCGTCCGCATTGTTTCTACATAAGTCAGTCCTGTTGACAATCCTGCCTCCATCTGCCCTTTCGGAACAGCATTAAGTCCTGCTCGGAAAATCTCCGACAGCATAGCTGATTCAAAGATCGTTAATGCTGCAACAGCGGACCAGAAGATGTTCATCTGGATGCCAATCTGAGGCAAAGCAAAATAAGTGAAGAAAATGATCAATAATAATGGAAGATTTCGTATGATATCGATCACAATACCAAGGATTTTGGACAAGAAAGGGATATTCGCAAAACGAATCACACCTGTCAGACCACCAATCAAGAAACTGAAAATGATCGAAAACAATGAAACTTCAACAGTAACCTTTAATCCTTCCAATAAAAAACGGACATTCATCCATGAAAAAGCGCCGCTAAAATCCATGTATTTCCCCTCCTTCTATGAACGAACCGCCCATTTTTTCTCAAGATAAACCATTAAGTAAGATAACGGCAGCGTGATAACTAAGTAAAACAACCCAACGATGATATACGTATCGAAGGTATTGAATGTTTCACTGGCAATCAAATCTCCTTGATACATCAAATCCAAACCAGCTACGATTGCTAAAATAGACGAGTTTTTCACAAGATTAATAAATTGGTTGCCTAATGGCGGAATAACGATTTTGAATGCTTGGGGCAAAACAATATAACGCATAATTTCTGAATAGGTAAATCCAGAAGACAATCCTGCTTCTGTTTGGCCTTTTGGTACAGTTTGAATCCCTGAACGTACTGTTTCAGCAATAAAAGCGGATGTATAGATAGTCAAGCCAATCGTCCCTGCTTGGAATCCGTCTAGATTAAACCAATAAATAGGTACGACAACATAAAAAAACATCACGATGATCAATAATGGAATGTTTCTAAAAAATTCTACATATGCCTTTGCTAAGGCACTTACTACTTTATTCTTTGATAATTGGAAGATTGCCATCAACGTTCCGATAATCAAACTAAACACAAGTGCTAAGACACTCGAAAACAATGTGATCTTGAACCCGTCGACAAAGATTGGTCCATAAGTCTGTATCAATTCGCTCATTGCCTCTCCCCCTTACTCTACTTTTCCTTCAGTTTCGTTTGGAAACCATTTTTGATAGATTTTATCGTATGTGCCATCTGCATGCATTTCCTCTAGCGCTTGGTTAACAGCTTTCAAGAAGTTTTCTTGTCCTTTGTTGATCGCAATTCCATAAGGCTCATTAGTAAACGTTCCGCCGACTAACTCGTACTCTGGATTTTCATCTGCAATCCCTAACAAGATCGCATTATCCGTAGTCATTGCGTCTCCCTGGCCAGATTGTAACGCAGTAAATGCTTCTGCATAATTTTCCAATTCCAGAATGTTTGCATCTGGTGCATGCTGTCGGATATTCGCAGCCGACGTAGAACCTTTGACTGCTAGAACTGTTGTAGAAGCATTCAAATCATCTACACTTTTGATTTGGCTTCCCTTCTTTACCAACAAAGCTTGGCCAGCATCGAAATAGACATCTGAAAAATCGACTTGTTTTTTTCGTTCATCTGTGATCGTCATCGTCGCAATAATCGCATCGATGTTTCCGTTTTTCAATAACGGGATCCGCGTTTTAGAAGTGACTTCAACAAATTCCGCTTTTCCATTCTCACCAAGGATCTTTTCAGTGATTGCTTTTGCAATATCTACATCAAATCCTTGTACGGTTCTGCTCTCAATATCCATCATTCCAAATAATCGAGTATCATATTTGACACCCCAGATGATTTCATTGGTAGATTTGCTTCGCTCTAAAATATCTTCATTTGCCAACCCATTTCCTTTACATCCGGCTAGTGCAAGAAAAGCAATGCCTAAAAGGAAAATCAGGCGTATTTTTTTAAACCTGCGCATCTTTTTCCTCCTATCAATGATTGATAACTTTACTGATAAATTGCTGTGCTCGGACTTCATTTGGATTTTCGAAAAAGTCTCTCACATTTCTGCTATCTTCCAATACTTCTCCGTCAGCCATGAAGATGACACGATCCGCAACTTCTTTGGCAAAGCCCATTTCATGCGTCACGACAATCATTGACATGCCGTCATGCGCCAATTTTTTCATGACGTCCAATACATCACCAATCATTTCCGGATCCAAAGCAGAAGTAGGTTCATCAAACAGCAGCATCTCAGGATTCATCGCTAAACCTCTGGCGATTGCCACCCGTTGCTGTTGTCCACCGGATAACATGGAAGGATAAGAATCTTTCTTATCTAACATATTGACAGTTTTCAGAAATTTCTCCGCGTTTTTGACTGCAGTTGCCTGGTCTTGCTTTAACACTTTGATTGGTGCTAATGTAATATTTTCCAGAACGGTTTTATTAGGATACAAATTGAAATGCTGGAAAACCATGCCGATATTCTTTCGGACTTCTGTCAACTTTGTCTTTTTATCATGCAAGTCAGTATCATTAATTAGTAGCTTACCTGAAGAAATCGTCTCTAATCCATTGATACAGCGAAGCATCGTGCTCTTTCCTGAACCAGAAGGACCAATGACAACGACAACTTCTCCTTTCTCGAATTCGAGATTGATATTTTTTAATGCGTGGAACTTGCCATAATATTTATCCACGTGATCAAATTTAATCATTGCCATAGAATTACACTCCCATTATTATTTAGTAAGATTTCTTTTAAAGATGTATAATAAAATACATTATATCTGATAGTTTAGTAATTTGTAAAGTTTCTTAGAACGTTTATTCTCCCATAAATATTTCTTTCATTTCTAATCTATTAGTTATTTTATCCTCTTTCCTTGTTTTTTCCTTAGGAACTGTTGTTTCTTGTCAGGAAAAACGGTAAGATATTAAGTGCTCAGACTTACAAATCGTAAAGAGGTGTCTTTTTTGAAAAATATTATTTTAACGGGAGATCGACCAACTGGGAAGCTGCATTTAGGGCATTACGTCGGTTCTCTAAAAACCCGAGTGGCTATGCAAGCAGACGAAGACAACCAACTGTTTGTCATGATTGCTGACATGCAAGCACTGACTGATAATGCTAAAAATCCTGAGAAGGTTTCATCAAATGTCTTGCAAGTTGCTTTAGACTATTTAGCCGTGGGATTAGATCCTGCAAAATCTACTTTATTTATCCAATCACAAATTCCGGAATTAGCTGAATTAACCATGTATTATTTGAACTTAGTCAGCGTAGGACGCGTTCGACGCAATCCGACTGTCAAAACAGAAATCGAACAAAAGAAATTCGGTGAAAGCGTGCCTACAGGATTCTTTATCTATCCTGTTTCTCAAGCAGCTGATATCACTGCATTCAAAGCGAATCTCGTTCCTGTTGGCGAGGATCAAAAACCAATGCTAGAGCAGACACAGGAAATCGTACAAAGCTTCAATCATACATATGGTGAAGTCTTGGTGGAACCGAAAGGCGTATTCCCACCAAAAGGAATGGGTAGATTACCTGGAATCGATGGAAATGGCAAAATGAGTAAATCGTTAGGAAACGGTATTTATATCTCCGATCCTGCCGATGTCTTACAGAAAAAAGTCATGAGTATGTATACTGATCCAAACCACATCCATGTACAAGATCCTGGACAAGTAGAAGGGAATATGGTCTTCACCTACTTGGATGTATTCGGAACAGATAAAGAAGCAATTGAAGAAATGAAAGCTCATTACCGCCGCGGCGGACTTGGTGATGTAAAGATCAAACGATACCTCATTGATGTATTGGAAGCTGAATTTGCACCGATCCGCGCACGCCGAGAAGAATTGGAAAAAGATCCTTCAGCTGTTATGGAAATCTTACGTAAAGGTAGTGAAGAAGCTGCTAAAGTAGCTGCACAAACACTTTCTGAAGTAAAATCAGCAATGGGAATCAATTACTTCCATTAATTCATTTACTCTAAAAAACAGGCTGTAAAGGCCTGTTTTTTTATCTCGTCTCTGTGCTATTCCTTTTTTAAAATCAAAAAAAGAGATGTGACAAACTTGTGTCACATCTCTTTTTCAAATGAATAGTCTTCAAAAGCTACTTGATCGTTACTTACTATATTTTCCCTCTTAGCGAATACTTGCCTCTAGGTTTTCTATCAACGCTTTTTCGACTTTTTCCATTGCTTTATTGATTTCTTCATCTGTCAATGTTGCTTCAGGATTGACGAATGTCAGGCTATAAGCCATGGATTTATGTCCTTTTTCGATGTTTTCTCCTTGATAGACATCAAATAATTGGATATCTGTTAAAAATCTTCCGGCAGCAGAATGGATAACTTCTGTTAATTCCTGATTTGTCACAGTTTCTTTTACAAGCAAAGCGATATCTCGG
This sequence comes from Enterococcus sp. 2STP, assembly GCF_032465635.1. Taxonomy (NCBI): domain Bacteria; kingdom Bacillati; phylum Bacillota; class Bacilli; order Lactobacillales; family Enterococcaceae; genus Enterococcus; species Enterococcus sp. 2STP. The sequence continues at coordinate 19,757 of NZ_JAWDJH010000022.1, read as the reverse complement.
CTGACTGCTGGGAATTTTGTCACTGCTTCAAAAACGATTTCTTTTTGGGCAGCTTCCACTACAGCAGATAAATCAAACTCAGCAACATATGTTTCTGGAATATCATAACTTTTGGCAATTGTCGGATGCACTTGACCGACAAAACCGATGAATTGTTCGCCAAGGTAAATCGCAGCAGTTCTTCCAGGATGCATTTCTTTTATTTCTGTCACCGTTTGATAATGGATATCTTCATGGATACCTAGTTGTTCAAATAAGTTTTCTAAAAGACCTTTGATGGTGAAAAAGTCTACGTTTTGTGCTTTCGTCTGCCAATCTTTTTCTTCCCAAATACCAGAAATAGCGATTGCTGCATGTTTTATTTCTTGCGGCAGATGTGTGCGCGGATCATTTTCTTGGAAGAATACTCGACCGATTTCATATAAAGCAATCTCTGTATTTTTTCGAGCAGTGTTATAACTGATATCATCTAATAGTCCGCTGATCAAATTCATTCTTAATACAGAACGTTCTTCGCTCATTGGCCAGTCCAAACGTGTAATATTACTTTCTTTTATAACAAACTGTCTTGATTTTTCTTCTGTTGTCAATGCATAACTGATGGCTTCGCTCAATCCGCTTCCTTCAAAGATTGTACGAATTTTACGAGTAGTTTCTTGTTCTTTCGACAAGCTTCCAGCAACCGTTTCTCCACTTGGAAGAGTAGATGGCAACTGGTCGTATCCATAAATACGAGCAACTTCTTCGATAATGTCTGCTTCGATTTGGATATCCCATCGTCTTGGTGGTACGACTACGGAATAAACATGATCCTTTTCTTCATAGCTAAATCCAAGTGCTTCAAAAATCTCATTTACTTCTTTAACGACAAGAGATGTTCCTAAATATTGATTGATGCGTTCAAGTGAAATCTTCACTGATACGTCTTCTGCTTTGATCTCTGAACCTTTGACCGCACCTTGTAGAACTTCCCCACCTGCAAGAGAAACGATCATTGCTGCAGCAACCTCACTGGCTTCTCCAACAGTTGCATGGTTGATCCCTTTTTCAAAGCGTGCAGAAGATTCGCTACGCAAATTAAATTGTTTTGCTGTACGACGGATCGAAATTGGATCAAACAAAGCAGATTCCAGTGCCACTGTTGTTGTTTCATTCGTAATCTCTGAATCTAATCCACCCATGACACCAGCCAAAGCAACTGGTTCTTTGCCATTAGTGATGACAAGATTGTCAGTTGTCAATTCCCGAGATTCTCCATCTAACGTGACTAATGTCTCATTTTCTTTTGCATGACGGACAAGGATCTCATTTGATTTCAATTTGTCGTAGTCAAATGCATGTAGTGGTTGTCCGAATAAAAGCAAAATATAGTTCGTCACATCTACTACATTGTTGATTGGGCGGATGCCTTCATTCATCAAAAGATTTTGCAGCCATTGAGGACTTGGTTGGATGTTTACTCCTTCAATGATGCGGATTTGATAGGCAGGAACGACTTCTTTATCTTCAACTGTCACTTGGATCTTATCGCTAGCAAGTTGTGATGATTCTACTAATTTCTCGTCATCAAATGTAGGCGTCTGACGATAGATTGCCCCAACTTCATAAGCTACGCCGCGCATTGACAATGCATCTGCACGATTTGGTGTGATAGACAATTCAATGATTGAATCATCCATATCTAAATAAGGAAAAACTGGATCGCCATTTACAGCTTCTTGTGGCATATAATAGATACCTTCAGCGTATTCTTTCGGTATAACACTATCTGAATAGCCAATTTCTTGTAACGAGCAAATCATACCATTTGATACTTGACCACGCATTTTCCCTTTTTTGATCTTCACATTTCCAGCAATCCGTGAGTTAGGAAGCGCAACGATTACTTTGATTCCGACCTTCACATTAGGCGCTCCACAAACGATTTGAGACAGTTCGTCTTCACCAATATCGACTTGACAAATAGAAAGGTGATCAGAATCTGGATGTGGTACACATTCCTTGACTTCACCGACAACGATTTTTTTCAAGCCTTCTTCTGGAACCGTGATTCCCTCGACTTCGATTCCTGTTACAGACATTTTATCCGCTAATTCTTTTGGTGTTACATTCGATAAATCCACATAACGATTAAGCCATTTATATGAAACTAACATCTTCTTACTCCCCCTTGAACTGACTTAAGAAACGTAAGTCATTTTGATAGAAATTACGGATATCATTCACTCCATACCGCAACATAGCTACGCGGTCTGGTCCAAGGCCGAAAGCAAAGCCTGAATATTCTTCTGGATCGATTCCTGACATCTTCAACACATTCGGGTGCACCATGCCAGCTCCTAAAATCTCGATCCATCCAGTGTATTTACATACGTTACAACCGGCACCACCACATTTGAAACAGCTGACATCTACTTCTACTGATGGCTCCGTAAATGGGAAATAACTTGGACGCAAACGGATTTCACGATCTTCCCCAAACATTTTTTTCATTACGACTTCTAATGTTCCTTTAAGGTCGCCCATCGTGATGTTTTTATCAACAACTAGCCCTTCAATTTGATGGAACTGATGGCTGTGGGTCGCATCATCTGTATCTCTGCGGAAAACTTTTCCTGGCGAGATCATTCGTAGAGCACCCTTAGAGAAATCATGCTTTTCCATTGTTCGTGCTTGGACTGGTGAAGTATGTGTCCGAATCAATATCTCGTCTGAAATATAGAAAGTATCTTGCATGTCCCTTGCCGGATGGTCTTTTGGCAGGTTCATCCGTTCGAAATTGTAATGGTCAGACTCTACTTCGTAACCTTCTACGATCTGATACCCCATACCTACAAAAATATCTTCAATTTCTTCCATGATTTGCGTCACGATATGACGTGTACCATGCTTTACTTTTCTACCAGGCAATGTCACGTCTACTGTTTCTTTTGCCAAAGCTGCATTTAACGCTTCTTCTTCTAATACTTGTTTTTTTCGCTCTATTTCTTCTGTCAAAAGGTCTCGGATCTCATTTGCGAAACTTCCGACTTTTGGACGTTCTTCTGGACTTAGGTCTTTCATCCCACGCAATACTTCTGTGATCGGTCCTTTTTTTCCTAACGTTTCAACACGTATTTGATTTAATTCTTTTAAATCTTGTGCCGCCGTGATTTTGACGATTGTTTCTTCTTTCAAGCTCTCTAATTGTGCTTGTAAAGACATGTGCTTGTTCCTCCTTTAAATTCCAAATACAAAACAAAAAGACCTCATTCCTGTTAAGGAACGAGGTCTTCGCGTTACCATCCTAATTTGCGGATAAATAAACTTACACCGCACTCTTACTTCGTTAACGACAGTTGCCGGTCTGATAATGATCAGACGAACTCGGAAAGTGAACTTCATTTTTCAAACACAGGACCTGTTTTCAGTCTGTGACAGATCTCCCTGAACTGGTTTAGCCAAACTACTCTTTTTCGTCATCGTTCTTTTACTTATTCGTATGGACTATAGTTTACAAGATTTTTTTTACAAAATCAACCGCATTCTTCCTCTGTGACCCATTTTTCGCTCCAAACTTGTATTTGACGCATTGCTTTTTGCAAGTCTGCTCCTTTTTCAGTCAAGAGATATTCTGAACGGCTTTTTTCACTACAGGCAATGTTTCGAGTGACTATTCCTTCTTTTTCTAATTCCTTCAAGCGTTCGACCAATACCCGATCACTAACCATCGGGATTTTTGCCGCAAGCTCGACAAAGCGTTGCGGACCATTTTCGAGTAGTACATCGATAATCAATCCGTTCCATTTTTTTCCTAAAATAGAGAACGTTTTTTCAAATTTAGGACACAAAACGAATTCTGTCTGTGTTAGCTCCATCATACTCACCTCTTCCCAGAGTATAGCATAATCCTTACAAAACATAAGTCAAGTTTGCTCAATTATAATTATTTATTAATGTTTATGATTCGTTTCACCCGAAGTAAAATTAGGAAAACATTTTCTACAGGTTTATTCAGTGCTTCTGTCATTGCTTGTTGGTAAAGTCTTAGCTGTCCTTGATATTTTTGGACGATCGCGTCTATTTCTGCTGGATCATCCGGATGTAAAATGAAATCTGTTTTAAAATCATAGATATGGAGATGATCTTTTTCTTCTAAGTATCCATCGACGATTCCGTGGATCAATAGCTCATCTTCCTGATTTGGATAGTCTTGAAATACTTCATCAGCAGAAAGCAGCATGGAAAAAGGTTGTTCCCGTTTTACGTTTTCTTTGTTGGCAATCAATTGTTGCCCAAGTTCTGTTTGAAAGAACCATATAATAGAAGAAACATCTACTTTTTTTGCGACCTTTTCGTCTATTAACCGTTTCTTTACTAATTCCTGCAACTTTTGATTGATGCTCTCTGTAGTTGGCATCTCTAATGGCAGCAATTGCAATAAAGCATGGGTAGCTGTTCCAACAGCAGCTGCCGACACTTGCCGATCTTTTTGTAAAAATTTTGGTTCTGCTAGTTGTTCTTGCGTATAACGGAATTGACGAGATGCTGCCTTTGTCTGACTACTTTCCAGAGTCAAACGTGATTCTTGTGTATCATCTGGATCTTCGAATAATCGTTTGATCTCAGATACAGATTGATAACTTGTGGTTTGCGAAGAAGCCTGATAAGGATATTCATAGGCTAGACGTTTTTGTAACGAATCTGCTAATACAGTTTCCTTTTCTTTCATCTGCTCATCTAAGTTAACCAGTTCTTTTTCAGCAAGCAACTGTCTTTGTTCAATGATTGATTGCTGATTCATCCATGAAATGGAAAACTGTGCATTTGAATCTTGAAGGAGAGAAGTCGAAACTTCTTCCTCTAAGTATTTCTGCATTTCAGGATGACGGATCAATCCGTAACCAATCCAATTCATCAAGCTGCTTCTGCCCTTCAAACGTAGCGCGGGATCAAAAACCAACTCCTCATGATCAGCTGCTTCAGACCACGTTTGGATCATTTGCTCTTTATTTTTATAGGAACCGACAATGAAAAGCTTTTGTTCTGCCCGAGTCAATCCTACATACAATTTACGCATTTCTTCCGACAACAATTTGTTTTGCTTTGCCAATTTGATGGCTTGAAACGGTAACGTATCATATAACACCCGTGTTTCAGGATCCATATAGCGAATACCTGCTCCAAGTTTTTCTTCAAAAGCATACCGATTGCGCAAGTCTTGTAAGTTGAATTCTTTCGTCATATCTAACAAAAATACAACTGGAAATTCCAAGCCTTTACTTGCATGGATTGTCATTACGCGAACAGCATTATCTTCTATTGAAATGACTGGTTCTGCTAAGTCTTTATCTTTTTCTTGCATTTTTTCAATGAAACGCACGAACTGATATAATCCTCTGAAAGAACTTTGCTCGTATGCTTTGGCACGATCGACCAATGCATAAAGATTGGCTTGTCTCTGTGCTCCTGCTGGCAAACCGACCACATACTCTAGATATCCCGTCTCATAATAGATATCCCATAGCAAGTCAGTGATCGAAGAACGGCGAGCAAGTTCTCGCCAATGATCTAGTTGTTTGCCAAAATGTTCCAACTTAGCCGCTAATTCATCTTCGTTTGATGATTGATAAGCAAGCACAGCATCATAGTAAGTATGTGCACGATCGGCTAATCGGATGCTGGCTAATTCTGGTTCAATCAAACCCACGACTGGCGAACGCAATACAGCCGCAAGCGGAATATCTTGATAGGGATTGTCAATTAATTGCAGCAGCGAGATCATCGTGCGAATTTCTGTCGCTTGAAAATAATTTTGAGCATCATTCATCTCCAAAGGAATATCCAATGTTTTGAAAATCTCTAAAATTGTTAAGTTGTTCTTCTTTGTAGGTGTCAAGAGAACAATGTCTTTGTACTCTATCGGACGACTTTTCTTTGATTTTTTATCATAAATCATAAAGGAGGAATCAATTAATTGACGAATTTTTAGTCCTGTCATAAAAAGTTCGCCTTCTGTTTTGTCTTCCAGTATATCGTCCGTCGGAATCTCGATCTCTGATTCTTCCTGTTCTTTTTCATAGATCATGATTTCTGGCTCAAACTGTTCATTCTCCGGAAAGTCTGAGAATCCCTGTATCAGTTTGGCTGCTTCGTCATAATTGATTTGACCCACTGCTGGATCCATTAGTTGTTCAAAAATAAGATTCGTAAAAGAAAGGACTTCTTTTCTAGAGCGGAAGTTCTCAGCCAAAACGATCCGACGTCCGCCTTCTTTCTTTGAAAAATTCTCGTATTTCCCGATAAATAAACTAGGATCTGCTAAACGGAAAGAATAAATGGATTGTTTGACATCCCCAACCATAAACATATTTCCTTTTGTATCGTCAGGTTCTCTTAGCCAGTATAAAATGGCTTCTTGTAATTGGTTCACGTCTTGATATTCATCTACCATTACTTCTTTGAATTTTTTTCGATAATGTTTTGAAGCTTCACTTGGCAGCCATGCATCTTTCGTTTTTTCTGTGAGAATCTGCAACGCTAGATGTTCCAGATCATTGAAATCCAACACACCTTTTTCCCGTTTACGCATACTGAAACCGTCCATAAAGCTTTGCGTGACTTTTGTCATTTCTTCGACTAACGGTAGTGCTTTTTCCGTTAATTCTTCTATTTGGCTTGGTGAAACAGGAAAGTAACTTTTACTTATCTGCTGAATCAATTTTTTTGCTTTATCCCTCATGCCCTTGACTTCATTGGATATTTCTTTCAATTCTGCTTTACGACTGCTCTTAAAAGTTGAAAAAGTCAGTTGTTCCAAACTAGCATAAGCTTCTTCTAACCGATCTTGCGAGAAAGCTTCATAGATATTTTTGATCTGCTGTTGTTCTCCGGCCACTTGCTCATGCATTTTTTCTAATCCTTCACCTTGTGCTAACTGAGTCATCTGTTCATATAATTGTACACATTGGTATATATCTGCCAAAACTAAAGGACGGATTTGTTCTTGATATAATCGAGATTTCGCTAGCCCCTCAGTCAAACGATAATTATCGCTTAACTGTTCTAGCCATTTTTGGGGGTCAGGGTTGGCACGGGCAAACTCATAAAGAGAAAACACCAGATTCGTCAAGCCGTCATCTGAACGATCATTAGAAAAGTTCATTGTTAATTGAAAAAATCGTTCATCATTTTCTGCATAAAGTGCTTCTCTCAGCTCGTCCCACACATCCTCCTTCATCAAGATCGTTTCTGTTTCATCTGTTAACATGCGAAAGACCGGATCAATATCAATTAAGTAATAATAACGTCGAATAACTGTTAGACAAAAAGCATGTAAGGTTGAGATATTCGCTGTGGGCAATAAAACTAACTGCTTAGTAAAATGCTGTCTTCGTACAGGGTCGCTTTCGCTGTTGACCGCTTCTTGTAATGCCTCTTGAATTCTTTCTTTCATTTCTCTTGCAGCTGCTTCAGTAAATGTCACAATCAGTAATTCATCAATATCAAAACCCATTTTTAATTTTTCAATCACTCTTCGAACAAGCACTGTAGTTTTACCTGATCCGGCAGACGCAGAGACTAACAAATTATCTCCTTGATCGAAAATCGCCTGCCACTGATCATCTGTAAATCGTTCATTTTGCGGTTTTAAAGGAATTTGATTCACTCTTCTTCACTCCTTTTCAATATTCTGCGCAGTGCTTCTTCCTTATCTATTTTCTCCAGACGGTGGTAATTATTTTCTTTCAGCATCACATCAAACGTACAGATGCTTCTGAATGGACAAAATTCGCAGGCAATTCGCTGTTTATCTTTATAAGCTGGGTTTAGTTTGATTTCTCCGGAAGTGATTGCATCTCCAGCTAACCGCATATTTTCCCGATTATGCGCCATGAACAGTTGCAGTTCTTCTTCCGTGAAAAATTTATCTTTGCTGAAACTACCTTTTTGGTATTCATCTTTCGCATTTTTTTTCACTGGATAGATCAGTGATTGTTCTTTTGCTTCCAGTGAATGGTCTAATACTTCTAAAAGAGCGGGATCATCGACAAAAACGCCATCATAACTAAATTTTTTCAATGTATTCTTCTCTACATCATCTGTCTCTGTCAATACAGGATTATGAACATGTAAATAATAAGAGCCTGCTGGTTTAACAGCCGCCTTTCCAGTCAAACGTACCGCATCCATCAATGCTACGTCCAGATACGTCAATAATTGCATAGCCATGCCATAATAAGCTTCTGTGACATCGAATGAACGTCCACTAGATTTGTAATCAACGACGCTTAACCAAGTATTTTCTTGTTCAGAAGCTACATCGATCCGATCGATTTTTCCTCGGACGTGGAGTTTTCCACCATTACTCAACGGTAATTCCAGACCTGTGATACCTTTTGCTCCAGCAATCTGACCAAATAAAATCTCCGTCTGAAGAGGATGCATGCCCGTATTTTTGCTCTGTTTTTGCAAAGCCCATGCTACTTTTTGGATCGTCTGTCCTAATTGATAGCGGATATAGTTCATTCTTGCGGAACTATCCAATATCTCAAACCGAAGTTCTCCGAACACTTCTTGCAGCACTTTTTCAGTGAAGTCTTTACGTTGCGCATCGGTCATATTCACTAAGGATAATTGGTTTGAAAACAGTAGCTTGAAGAAACGATCCAATGATTCATGATAAAAATCACCTGTTGCTGCTGGAGTCAGACCATAAACAGTTCGTTCTTTCAATTTCAAACCAAATTGCATGAAGTATTTGTATTCACAATTATAAAAATTCTCCATACGTGAAATCGAAGTATAAATTTCTTTTCCATAAAGTTCTTCCGCCATTTTTTCTGGCATCGAAACAGGCACATTCAAATGTTCCTGACTTTCAAAGATTTGTAAAGCAAAATTGCGCCATGAGGAATTCAGTACTAATTCTTTGAGCTTTTGCCAGTGTTTTGGTACAGGTTTCTTTTCATCTAAAGCTAATCGATAAATCCTATTGACTGTATTGATTCCGCTTCTGTAAGTTCCTACATAACAATCAGGATCGCTTTCGATCGTCAAATGCTCTTTTCTCTCGACGGGAACTGATAAATATTCTGTGATTCTGCGCAAATAAGGAGACATCTTCAGTGAACCATCTGTGTCATAGCTTTGTGCATAGCTAAGATATAATCGATCCGTTCCGGAAAGAAAAACAAGGTAGGCTTGGAAAGGCTCAAAAGAGATACTTTCTTTTGATGGATCGAATAAAAACTGTCCATCTGGCAAAGCTTGATTTAATACTTCTCGTTCTTCACTGGACAACAATCCTTTTGTTTCTTTACGGTCTGGAAACACTTGATCATTCAAACCTAATGCAAAAGTGACGGCAGCTTGATTCGGTCGAACTAATTCCAAACGGTTGATGCGCACTTGGTCGATTGCGGTAGGGATTTTACCATAACTTAGATTTTCTAGACCACTCGTAATGATTTCTTGGAACAGTGACCAGTCAAAAGCTGTTTCACCATAAATGACTACATATTCATCCAGCAGATCAATCAGCGCTCCCCATGTCTGCTCATGGTTTCTTGCCGCTTCTAAGTTTCCTCTATCTACTTCCTGATTACGCCAAAACAATAATTGTTGCTGTACACCACTTTGAATCAAAAATTGATAAAAAACATTTGCGGCCGCTTGTCCTGTTTTGCTTTTCTTTATTTTTTTAAAAAATGCAGGTACAGATTTCTGAAATAATCGTCTAATCGTATTTGACTGTTCTTCCAGATATTGTACGTCTTCAATCTGTTCTGCTTCAAAATCATACGCTACAAACTGCCAGTCTTTTTCACGCGTCCAGTAAGTGCCTTGATAATTATAAGCAAGTGCAACATTTTCTGTGATGTCCAATTTTTTCCTGAATTCATCTCGTTCTTGTTTCCATTCATCCAGTTCGGTTTCTGTTTCCATCGATAGGAACAATTCCGTCTTGAAAAAACGCATAATATCACTTAATCGATAAGAATAACGGTCAAGAGCGAACAGACTGTTGATCCATTCAATCAGCGGATGATTTTCCATCATTTGTTCTTCATCGATATAAAAAGGAATCGCCATTTCTTGAAAGATTGGTCGAAGAATATTTCCATATAAGGACATATTTTTTGTCAGTACTTGGATATCACGATAACGGTAGTTTTCTTCACTGACTAGCCGTCTGATTTCAACGGCTAACTGTCGGACTTCCTCAGTTGGATTTTCAGCTTCCCACAAATGGAGAGCCTCTTGTTCCCCTAATTTGTGGACGGTTGCTTTCTTTTGGCTGGAAGTCTCTTCCCACATCGTTTGCAGCAACTGCAACGCTGTCGGACGATTCTGCTCTGGCGCAAAACGATCTACTAATATAGGGACTTTCCGTTCTCTCGCACTTTGAAAAAGACGGAAATAAAGCTTTCCAGTCTCATGAAAGAGCGTAAGTACTTCTGGAAGATCCGCTGTATAAGGACGATCCAACAATAAATCGACAACTAATTGCCCCTTTTCCATCATTGCCTGCAGTAATTGATACTCTTGCCCATTGATTCGGGAAAAACCGCTGACGATAAATTTGACGTTGGTGAAATCTTGTGTCTGCATATAATTTGCTAGTATAGCCAGTGCATCTTCATTTGATAGGGCACGTTCGGTCAATTCGCTGTCATAAGCTGAAAAAATCAGCTTCAAGTCTTTCATTTTAAGTTGCTGGTCTTCTGCATTCGGTGAATCACCAAATAAAAGCATCAAGTCTTCCGGTTGAATATTCCCTATGCGCAATTCACTATAGAGTTCTTGCAATTGGCGAATAAATCCTCTTTTATTGATTTCTCCGCGAAAGATCGTTAATTCTTCCTCATGTTTTTCTAAAATCTGTCGCAAGATCATCGCAGATCCGGATTCTGATAACTCATTTCCTGTAAGAAGGGTTGTCTGTTGCAGCAAATACCAAGCCAGACGGTAAAAACTGAATACTTGAACATTTGTTGTGCTGAAAGCTTTTTTCCCGCTTCTTCTTCGCATCTCCGCTAAAATTTCTTGTTCCTGTTCGAATTTGCTGTAATTGGGAACAAGGAAAAATACTTGGTTGCTTGCATCCTGGTCGAGCCAAGCTGACGCTTCGTCGATCAAGACTTGACGGTGATCTTTTTTCCCGTTTCCAAGAATAAATTGTAAAGACATGCTTTTCCTCCTTCAACACATGATACGGTGCTTCTTTATTATATCAAAAAATACTGAACATTTGTTCTATATTCTTCAAATTATATACTTTTATGGTTCTGATATTTCTATCTTTTTTGAGTATACGCAAAAAGACAGGAATCGCTACAAATAAGCAATTCCTGTCTTTTCGTGAGTTGATTAATGGATAGATCCCATTAGTTTTTTGATTGGTTCTTTCACAGTAAATAGCAAGATACCACCGACGATTGCTACTGCACCGATAATACCGAAGTAGGCAGATTCTGTTCCCGGTGTGTAGAAGCGTGCAATTTGTGCATTGATTGCTTGTGAAGAAGCATCAGCTAAGAACCAAATAGCGATTGTTTGTGATTCAAATGCTCGTGGTGCTAATTTCGTTGTTACAGACAAACCAACTGGTGAAAGACACAATTCAGCAATAACCACGATGAAGAAACTTCCTAACAACCACAATGGACTTACTTTTCCACTTGTCCCATAAAGCATACCTGGCAACATCAATAGTAAGTATGATAATCCTGCAAACAAAAGACCAAGAGAGAATTTCACTACTGTAGATGGTTGGCGTTTGCCAAGTTTTGTCCACATTGTTACGAATACCGGCGTCAAAATAAAGATGAAAATCGGATTCAATGATTGATACCAGCTTGCTTGGATCGTCACACCAAATAGTGTAGATTGCGTACGTTCACTAGCAAATAAAGCTAAGATAGATGAACCTTGTTCTTGTAATGACCAGAAAATGATTGCTGCAAGGAATAATGGGATATACGCCCATACTCTTGGTTTTTCTTCAGCAGTTACATCTTTTGAAGTCAACATTTTGATAAAGTAATACAACGGTAAGATAATCCCCAATACACTGATTGTATTGACAAAAAAGTCGATTGTCAGATGACCAGTTAATTGTGCCCCACCGAATACTGCAGCGATAACAACAAGTGCGATGATCAAGTTACGGATGAATCCTTTACGTTCTTCAGTTGTCAAAGGATTCGGCGGTGTAGTACCCACTCCGTCTAATGTCTTGCGTCCTTGGATGATGTATTGTAATAATCCAAAGAACATCCCAATAGCAGCTAAAGAGAACCCTAAATGGTAGTTATATTCTTGACCGATTGTCCCAACGATTAGTGGTGCTAATAATGCCCCTAAGTTGACACCCATGTAAAAAATCGAAAATCCTGCATCTCTTCGCAAATCAGTCTTTGAATAAAGATGTCCGACCATGCCAGAAACGTTTGGTTTCAAAAAGGCGGTTCCGATAATAATCAATGCCATTGAAACAAACAATGTACTTACACCAAATGGTAAAGCCAAGACGATGTGTCCAAGCATAATGAAGACTCCACCAAAGAATACAGTGCGTTTTGCTCCTAACATTCGGTCAGATACCCAACCGCCGACGATACTAGACATGTAGATCAGCGATCCGTATATCGACATGATAGCTAATGCTGTTGCTCGTGGTAATCCAAGTCCCCCGTTAGCAACTGTATCGTACATATAATAGATAAGTAATGCACGCATACCATAATAACTAAATCGTTCCCACATCTCAGTGAAGAACAAAGTTGACAATCCCTTCGGCTGCCCGAAGAAGCCCTTGTCTTGCTGTTTTTCCATAATCTATACCCCAATTCTTTAAATTTTCAGAAAATATTATACATCTTTACCGAAAAATTTAACTAAAAAACTTATTTAAGAAATATAAACTAATTTTCTATAAAAACAAGTAATTTTTAATGGCAATATCATAAAAAAAAGAAGATAGAGATTTAATAATTATATATCAGCTGTTTTTTTCAAATAAGCAAAAATTCCTAAAACACAGCAATGAAAGCGATAACCGAGAAAATCCTTTTCTAACGATTTCCCTTATTAAAATTGTTTTTTTTACTTCGCTTATTTTTTGTGAGCATATCTGTTTACTTACTTTTTGTAAGATGCTATACTTCATTTCGTAATCAATTAAAAAAATGCAAAACGCAAATCAAAGGAGAAATTTTATTATGACAACTTTTACTGACACTTTAAAAAACCGCCGTTCAATCTATCATCTAGGACGTAACGTTTCACTTTCTAATGAAGAATTGACAGCTTTGATCAAAGAAGCAATTAAAGAAAGCCCAACTGCTTTCAATGCTCAATCAACACGCGCAGTTATTCTTTTCGGAGACGCACATGAAAAACTTTGGGAAATCACTGAAGAAGCACTTCGCCCATTGACTCCAGCAGAAGCTTTTCCAAATACACAAAACAAATTAGCTGGTTTCAAAAATGGTTATGGTACAGTATTATTCTTCAAAGATACTGACGTGGTAAAAGGTCTACAAGAACAATTTGAATTGTATGCAGACAACTTCCCAGATTGGTCAGAACAATCAAACGGAATCGCAACAGCGAACACTTGGGTAGCATTAGTTGATAAAGGATTGGGCGCAAACCTGCAACATTACAACCCAGTTATTGACGAAGCAGTTGCAAAAGAATGGAATATCCCTTCAAACTGGAAACTACGTTCACAATTAGTATTCGGTTCACCAGAAACACCAGCTGGGGAAAAAGAATACATGAACGATGCAGATCGCTTCCGTGTATTCGGATAATTTTACTTGAAAAAAACAGAGGTTGTGACAAACATCTTGTCGCAACCTCTGTTTTTTATTCTGGATCGATCATAATATCGATCTCCGCCTCATCGTTCAAGCGTTGGGACAAAAATGGAACTAATTCTTCTAATGATGCAGAAAATTTCAGCATCGGTCCCCGCCACCCGTTTCGGAAAAAATTCATTTTTACAATTTTGGAACCTTTTGGTTGGTACAACACGATTTTATTGATTTCAGAAAAAGGAACACCTTTTTTATCAAAGCTATTCAAGACAAGCCCTTCTTCTGTAATTCCTCGACTGTCCAACAAAAAACTAATAAAAATCATCGCTGACAAAATCCCTTTTGCCAATTCATCTGCTGTAGGCTGACTGATGAGTGTGTACCAAATGACTAGTACTACTAAGAATGGTATGACCAAGTAGACCCATCGATTCCGAACAGTCCGATAAATAATTTCTTTTCGCACCAGCCAAAGAAATAAGAACATAACAACAACGAATAAAAACAATAGGACCGTAAAAAATGTTACCATGACAACTCGCCTCGCTTTTTCTTCTCCTGAAAACAGGAAAAGAATACTGATTTACCTTCTCAAAGAAATTGGACTTGCAGCACGCCGCACGTCCAATTATTTTCTTTATTCAAATGTATCATATTTTGCAACAACCATGCTTGCTTTTTCATCTAATAACTCTTGATCCTCTGCAGCACATTGGGCAACTTTGACCACGGCACAGTTTGTCATTTTTGATACAACTTCACCAACGACCGTTTTTGTAAAGCCAATTGGTTTGCATGCATATTGTTCTCCTAAATTAATCATTTCTTCCGTCATCAAAATCCTCCTAAACTGCTGGAACTTTTCTCCATATTACAATTGCTATTTTTTGGAGATTTAACTATTTGATTTTTTGTTTACAGTCAAAAATCAACCTTACAGGCATTATAGCGTACTGTTTTCGTTTTCACAATTAAAACAGCTGTTGTATCTAGAAGAATTTTTTCTAAAATAATAAATAATATTCCTCAAAAACTGATTATTTCTTACATATTTAAATAAAATACTTCCCTTCCCAATAAAAATACACTTATAATAGGAAAGATAAACAGCTGAAAAGGGAGATTTCCAATGAAGAAAAAAACATTAAAAAAACTATTGTTTCTAGGAGGTACAGCTACTCTTTTATTAAGCGGTACAAGTTATTACCTACATATCCATTCTCCAGAACATACAATGAATACTACACAAAAAAGTTCAACACAAAAAACGAAAAAAACAAAAGAGAAAGCAGAAGTTTTGCTAGATGTTCCATTAGAGAGCCAGTTTGACTCTCCTTCTCTAGAAAATGGCTGCGAGGTCACTTCGCTTTCCATGCTTTTATCTTTTTATGGTTATGAAACGACTAAAAACCAGTTAGCTGAACAATTGGATTACGTCCCTGTTTTCAATGCAGATGGGACTCATGGCGATCCTAATGAAGGATTTGTTGGAGATATCAGTGGCGGAGACTGGGCTATGGGCGTCTATGTCCCTCCTATTGCCTCTCTTGCTCAACAGATCGTCCAAACGGATTATCATACTTTACCAAAAACAGATGCTCAACTAGATGATATCAAAAAAGCTCTATCTAAAGGAAATCCTGTATGGACTTCCGTGACTATCAATTTTGAAGTCCCTGATGAAACTGATTTTATGACTTGGACAACAAACAATGGAGAAGTAAGAGTCACTCCACTTGTTCATGCTTGTGTAGTCACTGGATACGACAAAGAGAATATTTACGTCAACGACCCCTATGGCGTAAAAAATCGAGCAGTACCGATTAATGATTTTTCGGCCATTTTCACTGCAATGGGCGGACAAATGCTAACTTTGGAGAAAAGCTAGTAATTAAAGTAAAAATCCCTTATACTCTAGATACCGAACCTTTGAAGGGAGCACAGATAATGGAAAAATTCACTCATAAAAAAATGGATCCAAATGAAATTCCGATTATTTTTGTCCGTGATCGCAAAGGAAATGTTCAAGGTAAAGTTTCTATTAATGAGTGGAACGAACGGCGCAGACCTGCTACCCTCAATGAACTAGAAATCAAACTGTATCGTCAAGCTCTTGTCTATTATGGAGACCAAGAGTATGGAAAAGCAATCGATTTATTAAAATTTCTAATCGCTCGAACAGAGTACACCCACTTTGAATATATCGAGCGTTTAGCAAACATTTACCATATCCTGAATGAACCTGTCAAAGAATATCAGTTGCTTGACTCCGTCTTGTCCGTAGCAGAGCGGATTGCCCTTCCTGCTGGATTGGAAAAGAAACTGGTGCGCCGCCTTTTACGAGTAAAACAACAACTATCTGATCAAGAAAAATAACTTGCGTTTTTTTAGAAAAGTGCTATGATTATTTTGTTGAATAAATGGGATGTAGCCAAACTGGTAAGGCACTTGACTCTGAATCAAGCAATTGTAGGTTCGAACCCTGCCATCCCAATTTGATGAGCTTGTTGATAAGAAATGAACCCCTGAAAAAAGAATGATCTTTTTTCAGGGGATTTTGGAATATTTTTATTATTTATTATTTAGTTTACATAATTTTATTATAATCAAAAATTAAATCTGTAGCACTCATACAGTAGATTTAGCCAATAATTGCTAATGCTTTTTCCGGAACTTTTTCTCTAGGAACTTCTTCATACGTTTCTATGTGTGCTCCTTTATTGCTGATTTTCAAATAATGATTTTCTTTTAACACAGAAAGTCCATTAAATTCAATTGTTCGTTCTTCCCCATCGGCATTAGCAGCTTTTTGAACATACCTTGCCGTTCCATGTTCATTTACTTCCTCTGGTTTTTGTGTTTTTACATAGACCTCACCTTTTTCAACTAATGGATTTAGCTGGTCAAGTATACCAGGGATTTCCCCGTAACTTCCTTCAGTATAGTATTTCAGTCCAAATAGCAAAATACCACTAATCGCCGCCAATCCTATCAAATATTTAATCACTTTCATCTTTCTACCTCCTTGTTATATATCCAGTATATGGGGCAATTAGAGAAATTCCATCCGTCCTAAGTTGGAGATTTTTCTCCTACTTTAGAAGCGAGAAACAAGTGTTTTTTTAGCAAAAATGATTGTTATTTGATATTATGGTGATGTGGATAATTTAGATTTTCTCGCTTTATCCATGGAAAAAAATCAAGTTGATGGCAAAGGATGTGTTCAAAATGAATCAAGAAGAATTATTTCAAAAAGTCAAGGAAATGATAAAAGGCGGCAACTTCGACGGCGCAAAACGATTTATCGAAGAACATAAAGAACAACTAGGTCCTTACAAAGAGAAAGCACAAAATCTTCTAAAAGACGTAAATATCGACAGTGTGAAAGACAAGTTCAAAAATCTATTTAATAAGTAGGAATTTTCATTTCTGGAACACCGTTTGTCCAGAAGAAGGGACTGTGACACGACTTTTGTCACAGTCCCTTGTTTTTTCTGAATCATCCTTACTAAAATAAGCGTGTCGGATCATAGTGATAAGTCACATTGCCGTTCAGCGATGCTTTTCCTACCACATATTTACGATTCTCCAATTTCAGCCATGCTTCTCGAAAAGCCATCAGTTCTTCTCTTTTTACATCGATTTTTTCGATTTTTCCATCAATCAAATCTTGGATAAGTTGTTCATATGGATTCATTTTTTTCCTCCATTTACTGTGAATCAATAAGTTGTAAAAATAGGTTCATATGCCTTTTTAGTATCCAGATCTTCTCTGACTTTGACTGTCGTATAAATAATTTTTTCTACTGGGATACTATAATAACTACCTTCACCGTTATTGAATCGGTGAACGTCTTTCTTTGCTAAAATACCATTGATTTTATTCGTCAGTACACGTTGTTCGACACTATTGCTTACAACATAGTAAATCACCCGAATATTATTGATTAAATGCAAATCGATTTCTAACACTACATGATCCATGAAAATTCCACTCCTTCTTTCACTTTGATTATAGCAATTTTCCCCTATAAATTCAAAATCAATACATATTTTACTGGATAAATCCATAGAACTGCTTGCGCCTTCACGCACAAAGTGTTATTTTGTATCTTGGACTTTATTTATTGGAGGCAATAGTATGATCGCGATCGGTCAGTTCGTTTTTTATATTCCTTTTTTTATTATGCTAAGCATTCTTTTCTATTACATAAAATGGACGAAAAAGAAGTTTTCAGTTTTACTGGCCTCTTTACCTGCCGTATATTTTACTTATCAGATTTTTTCTTTTAGACATTGGGAAACAACATCTGTATTAGTGATACACATCATCGAATTGACGCTTGCAGTAGTTTTTCTAATCATTTGGATCTATTTTTTATATAAAAATCAGAATTGAATCCTAGCAGTTTCAAAAGAAAACGATTAAAGATCAGCAGAGATTTGCTGTATCTTTAATCGCTTTTTTCTATTCTGTGATACCAAAAAAATGTTTGAATCGATGAAGAAGCGTTCCTTGTTTTAATTCTATAAATTCTTGTGCAATCGGATATTTTTCTTCCAAATTTTCTTTGTTCTTTTCAATCAGACTTTTTGCTTCTTCATATTTTTTATCTGCACATAATACTTTTACTTCCTGTAAAACTTTTCCTGCTTCCATTTACCTCACCCTCTTGCCTTTTTTATGGCTTTAAGTTTGATTTAAGCTATACGCATTATTCTATATTCATCCCAAATAACCTTTTTTCATTTTTTACTCCTCGAACCAATCAGTTTTCTAAAGACTGATTGGTTCATCTTTTTTATTTTTCATCCATTTTATGCTGCTCTTCTGCTAATTTGTCTAATGCTTTAATGGATGTGACAGTTTTCGCATAATCATAGCTGTATAATTCTGTAAATTTATCAGGCAGAACAAACCACGCTGGATGGTAGCCGTTCGCAGTGATCGGGAATCCTTTGTCTTGTTGATTATCTCCATCCCACCTTACAGCAACACCTTTTTTTCCTTTCCACTTTATTAAAGCAATCGAGTATCCTTTTTTTGTTTGTGTGCCGTCTTCAATAATTGCTAAAATTTCTATTTTTTCTTTTGGTGCACGAACTTCTTGAGGGCGAACCATTTTCTATTCCTCCCTTATCTAATTACTTCACGACCAATACACTGCAAGGGGCATGTGAAACGACATAAGAAGCGGTCGATCCGACTAGTGCTTGTTGTATCGCTCCTTTTCCTGTCGCTCCCATAACGATCAAATCAATATTTTCTTGTCCAGGGATGACATTGGCAATCAAATTTCTTGGATCTCCAGTTTCAACTATTGCATGGATCTCAGCAATGCCGAACTCTTTGGCATCATTGATTTTTTTCAGCATGGCTACTTCTGTTCTTTGTTTTTCATCTGCATAGATTTTTGAAAAGGCATAGGCACTATGGGTCAGCTCAACTTTGTTGATGATTGACACGATAAATAAGTGGGCTTCATTGTCCTTTGCTAAGTCAAGGGCTTCAGCGAACGCTTTGATCGATTGTCTTGATCCGTCAACTGCTACCATGATGTTCTGGTATCTCTTACTCATTGGAACCGCCTCCTTTTTCTTTTATTGTAACATCTCAAGCAAAAATACAAAAAATATACGCAATGTGTAAATAAAATGATGATTAATAGCAATTTTTTTCAAGTTATTTATACATTTCTGTTCTCATCAGAACACTTGTTCTAAACCTATCATTTCTGCATTATGTGGAATTTCTCATCATTTTTCACATGAGATGAACATCATTCTGTTACAAAAAACGTGGATTTGTCATAAATTGTCATGCTTCTTTTACCTATGAAATATTTTCACGTGTTAAAGTATTCCTCGTTGAACACAACAAATAAAACTTTTTAACGAATAAAGGAGATTTTTCATGACATCACTTAAAACTTTACTTTTTGGAACAAC